>NZ_AYYA01000055.1:0-297156 GCF_000511065.1 Psychrobacter sp. TB67 | reverse complement strand
CTTTTCTGATGTCTTTAGGGTAATTAAAGAACACCGTTAAGCCCTCCCAGTTATTGCGCCAAGACTTAACCACATGCGGGTACTCAGTGCCCCATACCTCATCAAAGTGTTCAAGGTTAGCCTCTGCTATCTCAAGCGTATCAGCGCCGTAGATAGCCTTTAGATCAGCCGCTACTGCCTTTTTATTTGTCCAAGGTACAAACTTCATCGAATAGCGCACCATGTGTACGATACACAGCTGAACCTGAGCGTTGGGATAAACGGTATTGATGGCATCAGGGAAGCCCTTTAAACCATCGACACAGGCAATGAGGATATCTTGCACCCCGCGGTTTTGTAGTTCAGTGAGTACACCCAGCCAGAACTTAGCGCCCTCATTCTCTGATAGCCACATACCAAGCAGCTCTTTTTTACCATTAAGTCCCACACCTAGTGCCAGATAGATAGCCTTGTTGATAATCTGTTTATCTTGACGTATCTTCACGACAATACAGTCTAGATAGACGATAGGATAGACACTGCTTAACGGCCGGTTCTGCCAAGCGGTGATGTCCTCTAAGATGTTGTCAGTGACTCTTGAAACCAGGGTGCTTGAGATGTCGACATCGTAGAGCTCTTTGATACTCTCTACAATCTCAGTGGTGGTTTGACCCTTGGCGTAAAGGAATATGATCTTGTCATCAAGGCCGCTAATACGGGTTTGATGCTTACGTACTAAAGCAGGTTCAAAGTCGCCATCACGGTCTCTTGGGGTGGATATCTCAAGATCGCCTGTGTCACTGCGGACGGTCTTTTTAGTATGCCCATTGCGTTTATTTGGCTTATCTGCTTTCTCATGCTTAGGGTAGCCAAGATGGTCTTCCATCTCAGCTTCTAGGGCGGTATCAATAAACGATTGCATGAGCTGCTTTTGGAAGTCTTTGATGTCATCGAAGCTGTTCATACTACTAGCCATCTGCTCGGCCAGTTTCTTAATGTCAGTTTGCTTGGTCATTGCTTATTCTCCTGTTATGGGATTATAAGCAGTTACACAGTTTTTAGGAAACTCCCACTATCTCTCACTTTAACGAATTATTTCGATATTCTTTATCTCACCCTTACATTTTTGAAATGAGTAACTTCATCCAAATTGCCTTGCACACTATTAGGTTGCGACTTTAACAGCACTGTCTGGTTAGGTAGCTTTACCGTGATGCCTTGGTTATTGATTTTATAGAGCACAGGTCTGTTGGTGAAGCTCAGTGTCTTCGTTGTTTTATCATAGTCAAACTGTCCTTCATAAAGCAGCTCAATTCTGTCTTCTTTATTTGCAAAAGCATAATATAATTGCTCGCTGCCATCTTTATACTGACTATCAATCACCAGTTTTTTGCCATTATCTATAATAAGGGTATAAATATAAGGTAGTGTGCCCGCTGCATTCTGATCATCATATTGCGGTAGCATTTCATAATTCTCGACCTTCATTTTGCCATTGACCCTTTTGCTTTCAGTAATAGATAGCAGGCTTCTTGAGTTATATTCTTCCTCAATAATACGCACCGCTACTGGCTTATTATTGATGACCTTAAACTCTTTAAACTGATGCCATGCTGCGCCACTCTTAGTCATCGTGTTTAAGGTTTTACTGTCTTTATCTATGCCAAAAAATCCGCAATAGCCTTGCGCTAGTTCAGTAAAACCTTCGCTAAGCACGAACCTGCTCCCTTGCTTGAGATAAACCTGATAAGAAGGCCCGCCGTAACAGCCGTAGCGACCATCTTGCAGTGCCAAGTCTTTTTTATTATCAAAATTAAAGTCATCGTATATGAGTACGCTATGTTCGCCATAATGCCTATTGGCAATATTAGCGCTAACCTTGTTGCCTAGTTGGTACGCTTCACTATTGCTCAGCTCATACTCTATATCAATATCAGTTGGCTGGCTGATAAGGGTTTGCTTGGTTTTGGCATCTATAATATTTATACTAGTGTTTTCTTCACTATCCTCATCGGCGCTAGTCTGAATAACCGCATAGTAATCGTCAGAAAAATCCTGAATCTGATAGTGCTGATTTGAGGTTTGAGCCAAAGCTGGCAATGTTGACATAAAAACAAGCGCACCGGTCATTATCGTCGTTGCTCTGAATCCTCTTTTAAACAAGCCTTTAGATAGAATATTGCTAGTCATCGGATAATCCTTATTCGCTTATTTTTTATTATCATAGGTCTTATAGAACAATATAAACCACTCATCAGCTATTGTTAAGTACAAAAAAAGGCGCTACTTAAGCGCCCTGTTTATATCATTACTTTTAACAGCTTTATAAGCCGCTATTGAGTCAATACCCAAGTGCCATTAACATCATTAACTTTAAAGGTACCACTATCTGTACGGCTTTTACCACCAATCGTTTGCGTGACGTCAGCAGTGCACAAATAAGTGTTGTCACCTTCGGTAGTATCGCAGCTTACGTTTTCTACTTTTTCAAGCGTTGGCATCATCCCTTCCATCATGCCGCTCACAGCTTTTGCCATCTCATCATTGCCCGCATTTGCCATAGCATCATCCATCATACTGTTGGCCTTATCATACTGAGCTTGGATAAGTGCCTCTACATCGCTTTCAGAAGGACCACTAGAGCAAGCCGCGAATAATGGCGTGAGAAGTAGTATCAGCGCGAGTTTTTTTAGGTTTTTCATATCGTTCTCAATGTATCTATAATGTTGCTTAATTATACAGATTCCTTTCTATAAACCCAACTTAATTTTAGAAAATAAAGTCAATTTTATTCGTGAGTGGTTTTTATAGTCAAAATATCCTAGGGCGTGTCTTCAATTCACTCGATAGTCATCTAAATGGGCTAAAAATGCGACGCTATTGCTGATATTGATTTCTTGTAGCCTCTGTCTGTACAGGCACAGCAAGCAAGAAAAATTGATATGAGCAGTGCACGATTTATCGATATTACTTTTCACTCATTATACATTTCGATAAGATGGAAAGATTAAAGTATGCCGCATACAGACAGTCCATTATCGATGCTGTTATGATGATAGTATCAATAATAGTTGCGAGATGGCTGTGTGGCAAATCTACCTTTATATATTACCCATAGGCTTAGGGATTATGACATTAGCAGCAAGCTTATTATGCCTGTTTGCTTACTTAATGTCTGATGACAATGCCACGCGCTTGCCTGCTTTCAACTGGTTTAAGCGTTTAATTATCGTGGCATTTATTCTGCTAAGTATTGGCTTGTTTATGACCTTTGGGCATTTTTGGGGTTAGCTCAAGTTTGAGATGGATAAAACCCACTTTTATGCGTTAACAATTTTCTCCAGTTCTAATAACTCTAAGTCCTGACGTTTGGGCTCGCCATTATTACCATCGTCTGGAAACGGCATTTTATTACCGTTTAGCTGATAGCCACGGCGCTGATAATAAGCCAATAGCTCAGGGCGATGGCTCAATATAGACATGGTCAGACGACTTGGCTGCTGATTATTTTGCTGATCACTTGATGACAAATGTCTTCCTGCGAAAGTCTCTGCCGCTTGTAGAATTATATTACCCACGCCCTGCCCTTGCAGCTGTGGATGTACCGCAAACATGCCGATATACGCTTTATTCTTACTGTCAGTGCTATTAAGGTCACTCTTATTTGTATCAGCATTAACTTTTATATCGACCGCAATACAACCCAATAGCTCACCAGTCTCCTCTCCATCGCGTTCGCCCGTTATGGTTTTTGGGTACACGAACAGATAGTGTTTTGGATTGGCGATGATGCTCGCCAGCTCAGCTTGAGTAATACGGATACCACCGACCAAATCTGCTTCATTGGTCCAGCCTTCCGTCTGCCGATAGCAGCGATTTAGCAGTTGTTCCAGTGCCTCAATATCATCGGTTTCTGCTTGGCGTAAAAATACTGATGTGCTATTCAAGTGGTTTTTATTCATAAAATTGGTTTTCCTTTTCCATCAACATAATATAAAAGGCTGACCCAAATCAATAGGCCAGCCTTTATAGTAAACCTTAAAACCTTCTAAATGCTAGCGCGATAACGCCTGCGCTTGTTCGATAAGGTTAAACCCTGCATTGATTTGTGCGCGTGTTGGTGCATGACCACGGCGCAGTAATTCAGAAAAGGCGACTAATTCCTTATCACGTCCTAACGTACTGGCTGCACTCGCGCGCGTGTCTTCTCCATCATCGTCAAAATAATACTCAATATAATCAAGCGTATCTGGCGAACCAAACAAGATGTTGTTATCAGGCGTCGCCGCGTGTCCACTATAACGCAGACTTTTGCCGTATTGTGCCGTCCAAAAGAAAGGAATACGCTCTTCTAGCGAGTTGACATCGTCTTGATTTAAGATAGCGGCAGCGGTCACGATGCCGTGTTGTAGCGCCACCCGCCAATGCTCAATACGCATACGCCCCATTTGGTTGGTCGCTTTAGCAATATCACCGAGCGCATAGACGCCATCACGCAGTTGTAGATGCTCATCCACTTGCACGCCATCTGGCGCGTTTACCTCATTTAATAGCTCGGTACGTGGGGCGACACCTGTACCTAAAATGACCACCTCTGCTGCCAGCGTACTGCCATCTGACAGTTTTACGCCGCTGACTTTACTACCTTCTCCAGTGATTTTATCAACACCCGCGCCAAATGCGAAAGTCACCCCTTTTTCTTCATGAAGTTTGATGAGCGCATGACTCACTGTTTCTGAGACGATATTACTCATGACGCGGCGGCTGCGACCAACGATAGTAATAGAGGCAGTCGTGCCCGCATCTGCCAAGGCGGAAGCCACTTCCATCCCAATAAAACCCGTACCAACGATGACCACATGCTTATTATCACTGGCGGCCTTGATGTCTTTGGCATCATCCATACTGCGTAGCGTATAGACACCATCCAGCTCAGCGCCTTTAAAAGGTGGTATCTTAGGCTCAGCACCTGTCGCGACGACTAAGAAGTCTGCTGTGTGCTGCTCACTATTGCCTTTTTCGTCGGTTATGACGATGGTGCACTCATTAGGCAATACTTCGCTCACGGTCTGGTTTAAGCGTAGCTCAATATTATTGTTGCTTGCCCAATCGCTACCGCCAAGCAATAACTTATCTGCACTTAGTTGCCCTGCCAAAAATGCTTTGGATAATAAAGGACGGTTGTAAGGGGCTGTATCATCTTTACTGATTAAGGTAATCTTGCCGCCATAACCTGTATGACGCAACTGATTGGCGGTCATAAAGCCTGCGCCACCGCCACCAACAATAATGGTATGCGTATCTGTCATTTTATCATTAGCAACACTATTATCTATCTTCGCTGAGGGATTGACAATTAGGCTATCGCCCTCATCTGTCAGCTCATATTGAGTCAGGCCGCGCATAGCAACAGGCTCTAAGAGCGAGCCATCGCGACTGTCAAAACTGCCATGGTGCCAAGGACAGACCACGCGATTGCCACAGCGCATACCGTCACCGAGATCTGCACCAACATGAGGGCATTTGCCATCAAAAGCAAAAAACTCATCCTCATCACGGGTGATTAAAATGATACTATCATCATCTTGTTTATATGACTTCATGCCGCCACTTGGGATGTCAGACTTATTAATAGTCACTAGATTTTTGGCAGCGATTTTATTATTGGCTTGGTTATCACTAACTTGGCTCATAGGTCATCCTTAACAGTTATAATTGTTTACTGAATAAAACGCGTTTGAGATATTCGATACACTTTAAAAAATACAGGTTTACTAGGGCGTGTCCTCAATTCAATTGATCATATCTAAACGGGCTAAAAATGGCTAAATTTTGCCAAACATCGTTAAATAGCTGGTTAATATCCCGATATTATCTGCGCTATTTTCCTTGTTTGACTGCAATTTATCTCATTTTTATCACCATTTTTAAAATGAGGACACGCCCTAAGAATTACTATATTTAAAAAAGCAGATTCATTGATAGTAGCAAGCCCAGTTAGCGTACGCTGTTTATTTGTATGTTTACTGCGTTGCAAAACGTAACTTTTTAACCTTCACTAACCTTCCGAATCCTTTTGCTAGTCTTTAATACGTCGCTTTACTCTCCCAATCTAAAACCTATCATTAAAATAAAAGATAACTTTATGACTTCTCAAAATCAAGACAACCAGAACGAAATGACCGTTAATTCTACTTCTCAACCTGACTCAGACAGTAAGCCATCTAATAATGAACAGCTTGATATCACTAGTGTCGATATCGAAGCCGCGACGGATACTGCGCAATTACCACAGCCAAACTTGCCACCTATCAAACAAGCGACTTACAAGACACATAATACAGATTTCGTCGTCAA
This sequence comes from Psychrobacter sp. TB67, assembly GCF_000511065.1. Classification (NCBI taxonomy): domain Bacteria; kingdom Pseudomonadati; phylum Pseudomonadota; class Gammaproteobacteria; order Moraxellales; family Moraxellaceae; genus Psychrobacter; species Psychrobacter sp. TB67. Next base: position 290,820 of record NZ_AYYA01000055.1, on the reverse strand, counting down.
TGAAATATTGCCGTTAGAGTTTACAGGCGAGGGTGAGCATCTATGGCTACATATAGAGAAGTCAGGGATAAATACGGCCTATCTGGCTAAATTACTGTCAGAGTGGGCAGAGATTCCATTGCGTGATGTCGGTTACTCAGGACTCAAAGACCGTCATGCGCTGACGACGCAGTGGTTTAGCCTACGAATACCAAAAAAGCAATTGCCAGAGTCTGAGTTTGTGCCGATAGATATTAGCGACAACGAGTCGGTCATTATCCTCGCCCAACACTGGCATAATAAAAAGCTCAATCGTGGTACGCATAGGGCCAATCAATTTATCATCACCTTGCGTGATATTGAATTGGCAAGTGACGATAAGTCATCTGTAGAGCAGCATTTAACCAATATAAGTACCACGGGCGTGCCCAATTATTTTGGCCCGCAGCGTTTTGGATGGAATGGTAATAATATTAGAGAAGCCTTGACGTTATTTGCTCGTTCAACGCCAGAGAGCCGACCGCAGCCAAAAAAGAGCAAACGTAAACGTGCGCCGCGAGAGCAAAACTCTATGGAGTTCTCCGCTGCTCGTAGCCTGATATTTAATGAGATACTTGCAGCGCGAGTGCGTGATGGTAGCTGGAATACTGGACTGACAGGAGAAGTGTTCAATCTTGATGGATCAGGATCTATATTTGCCGCTGAGCAGCTGGACGATACATTACGCGCGCGCCTTGCTAGTGGCGATATTCATCCAACCGCAGTGATGTGGGGTACAAGCAACGACAAGGTGACCAGCGCAGCGGCTGACATCGAAAACGATACCGTTCAGCACAGTGTTTTATTATTACAACTGGCAACAGGTCTGGAGCAACGTGAAATTAAAGCGCAAAGGCGAGCGCTACGTTTGCCGATAGAAGCATTAACATGGCGCTGGATGGATGAGCAGACTTTGGTGTTAGATTTCACCCTAACTACAGGAAGCTTTGCCACTAGCGTATTGGCAAGTCTAGTACAGAACTTACAGAGCGCTTAAAACGATTATAAAGACCGCTTAAACCTGATAACTCGGCCGCGTCATAGCCTGTACGTCAATCAGCTCATTAGCGCTTACGACCTGATTGCGATTACGTGCTTTGGCTACATAGAGAGCTTCATCAGCTAGGTTGATGAGGCATTGACAAACGCGATCCGGTAAAAGTTGTGCCTCTGTCGCCTGCACTGTTTTGGTACTTCTCAACCTAAATAACGGTACTGTATGACGATTTTGAGGGGTTACCTGCGTTGTCGCCTCTGCAAATTCTTGCTTAATACGATCTCGTTCTGCCGCGCTAAACGTATATAACCCTAGACTGGCGGTGACTTGAAAACTTGGCTTATTACAGGTTTGTACCACATGACTACTAATATTATCTCGCAGGGTCTCAGCGATAGCCATCGCTTCTTTATGAGCCGTATCAGGCAGTATAATCAAAAATTCTTCACCACCATAACGGCTGACGCTGTCTAAATCTAATGTATTCTTTAGTATTGATGCCACTTCGCGTAATACTTGATCCCCTACTTGATGACCATAATTATCATTAATGTCTTTAAAAAAATCTAAATCAAGCAAAATAACACTATAGTCCTGATTATCAGGCAATGCATCTAGTGTTTGCTGCATTTGCGTCAGACTATATCGACGATTATATAGAGTAGTCAGCTCATCTTGAGTGGCATGCTTTACGATTTCTCTTTTACTATCGTCTAAGATGAGGAGCAGCATGCGAAAGGCGTAGACAATAAAAATAGCTTTAGGAAGCGCCAAATATATGTGGGTCAAACGCCAAAAAAAGGTAGAGGAGCGTTGTATCTGATCAAAGCCCTCCCAACCTAATGCTTCATTCTTGTACAAGGAGGCGGCAATAGCATTTTCGATAACCATAATTTCGTTATAGCTTAGATAGCTAAAAGTATCGATCATCGGATAGGCAATAGTCAGTTGGCGCAGATTAGGCAAAAGAATACCAGAATAAGGCGAAATAATAGCCAACAAAACCAGTGCAATTTGCGTCAAAAACATATACCAAACGTACTGGCGTTTAATTAACATCATGCTAAGCACTGCACCACCGACCAATGACACGCCTGCGAACAAGCTACTATAGCCCATCATCACGACGACCACGGCAATGTAAAGGGTATAAGGCACAATTAACATAATTTGCCATTTATCCAAGTCTTTACAGTTGTTTCTAGTACGAGATAAGTAGCCGACCAGCCACCAAGAAAACAACCCCATTACTGTCACTCCCAACCATAATGGGTATAACAGATGGATATTGACATAATCATCGAGCGCATCTCGAAAGCACCAAACCATCAAGCACCACAGCCAATGGGTGGAGACTTCTATCACCACAAATAAGGCCAGCAGCGACGCCCTATCGGCCGCCTGCCATTCAAAAATAACTCGGGAGAGTCTTTTATAGCCTAGATGAGATATCTTTACAGCCATAATTGGGCTACCGCAGGTAGTATAAAGTTAGTAAGCTCAAATTAAAAAACAGTTCTCTTTGCCTTAAGCTTACTCTGAATAGCGCGTTTAGTCTGATAATTTTTACTTTATTTATAGCGTTGCTGTACTGGCTAATATACTAGGGTATATCCTCATAAAATGAGGGTTCAGTTTAAAAAATAATCATTTGTTGATCAAGTAGTTGAATCATACTTATCGATTATTTATAACGGCTTTTAAATTAAGACAAAGTCGCAAAAGACTGCCAAATGCCTTGCTGTTCAGGGTGCAATACCGGTACATCACCTATACGTCGCCACGGCATATTACTACCATGGAAGTCACTCCCTATCGAGGTAACGAGCTGGTGCTCGGCTATGCTGCGATCCACCATTCTACGAGTACTAATCGGCTCACTATTGGCAGGCAGCTCACAAGCATCGCCGCCCAACTGAGCGAACTCTTCGATAAGCTTACGTACTCGTGTCGCCGAGAGCTGATAGCGCGTTGGGTGCGCTAGGACTGCTTTGCCGCCGCAGGCATGGATCAGCTCAATCCCATGCTGCATCGTCAATGCCTCGATTGCCACATAAGCGGGTTTATTGTCCGCCAAATACTTATCAAAGGCTTTTTGTACCGTCTTTACGTCACCGCGCTCAAACAGCACTTGACCAATATGCGCGCGTCCAACCGCTTGTGGATTGCCGCCAGCTTTATCCAGTATCGCTTGCCATAGCGTATCAAAATCAATCTCTAGCAGCGTACTGAGCTTTTCGGCGATACGCTGACCACGAGTCGCACGACTGTCTTGTAATTGCTGCAATGTTGCGTGCATTTTATCAAAATCGGTAAAATCCAATCCCAGCACATGAATGATCTTGTTGGTAGATTTGTTTTTGCCATAACCACCGCTCAGCGTATGTTCACAGCTGATTTCAACGCCGTTAATAAGCGTCATGCCGTAGCCCGTGGCGGTTGCCCTCGCCTCATCGATGCCGGCTAGGGTATCGTGGTCTGTCAATGCCAATACATCGACACCAGCCGCATGAGCACGCTGCACCACTTCCGTTGGCGCATAGGTGCCATCAGAGCAAGTACTGTGACAATGTAAATCGATTTTCATAAAAATAGCCTTAAGGTTTTGAATATGGTAATGCTCATGAGTATGGTATCAATAAAATGCAAGAAAATGGCAAAGGCAGGTCATATAAAACGATTATCGTGTTGATTGCTTTTTTTTGGTGCAGTAGACGTGTAAACTACCCTATACGTTTTGTTGGACATGCCACACGCTATGAAAGCCCTATTAGACTTTATTCCCTTAATTGCTTTTTTTATTGTCGCCCGTACCCAAGGTATTTTGGCGGCAGCAGGCGCTTTACTGATTGCCACGATTGTTGTCTATGCTATTCACTTTATTCGCCAAAAAGGTAAATTTGATAAGCAGCAATGGGTGGTTTTATTATTGACCATCGTATTCTGTGGCGGCACGCTGTTGCTACGCGATGACATTTACTTGCGCTGGAAGTCACCGATTATTAACGGCATCTTTGCCTTGACGTTATTTGTCAGTGCCGCTATTAACAAGCCGTTGATGCAGTTGGCCATGAAAGAGGTCTTTACCCTTACGCTCAGTGGTTGGAAGAAGCTAACCGTCGCTTGGGCGCTGTTTTTTGCCATGATGGGTGTACTACATTATATCACGGCATTTACCATGTCAGATGAGGCTTGGATTAACTTCAAAACTTACGGCTGGATTCCCATTATGTTGGTGTTCGTGGTCGCGCAGTTTGCAGTATTAAAAAAATATATCAATCCAGCGCTGACCGATAAAGCGGCTAAATAAGCACTGGTTAGGTAAATAGTCGCTAGATAAGTAAGCATAAGAATAGTCCAACACTCGCCATTTGGTATGCAAGTTTATTATCTTATAATAACTGATTACTGCTAAATTCTAATATTGATAATGATTAATCAGTAACGATGGTACGGTTTATTATTACTGTTTATTAAGGAATTATTATGTCTTTATTCGCCATTATTGGTCATGACGTTGCTAATAGCAGCGCACAACGGCAGATCACCCGTGCTGAGCACGTCGAGCGTCTGCAAGCATTAGACCGCGAACAACGGTTAATTATCGCAGGTCCGACCCCTATTGAGCATGGTAAAAGCGAGATGTCAGGCAGCTTAATCATCGCTGACTTTGACTCACTTGAGGCAGCACAAACATGGGCAAACGCTGAGCCCTATCTTCGCGATGGTGTGTACAGTCACGTCGACATTAGACCCTTTATCCATACATTGCCCAAGCCAGATGATAGCGCCTCAGACAAAGTAGTCAAATCGTGAATCAGTGCGTATCCTGGTCAAAAAACCGCTACTATCAACGCAGTCTTGCTAGCGTCATGCTAATCACGGCTATGTCAGCAATGACAGCGTACGCTGCGCCAACGGTCACAAATGTGAATACCGCTACGACAGATCCGTTAGCTACAGCGCCGTTAGATGGACAAGCGGCTACCACGCCAGCAATGAATCCTAATTCAAGCCTTGATATTAATAATACCTTGGCAGCACAGTTGCAACCTTCCAACAAGGCGCTAAACGCTGCCAATCAAGAGCTGCTCAGTCGCAATGCCCAACTACAACGACAGGTCAATGACTTGCAGACCCAAGCCAATGTGTTGGTTTATGAGAGTAAAGGTCAGCTGTTTTTATATGGCGCGTTCACGGTATTGATCAGCTTATTGGTAGGTATTTTTGTGTCTTGGTTAGTATTTGTGCGCCGTGAACGCTGGTAATAGCTGCATATCTATACTTAACGGCACTTAACGGCATTTGATGGACTTAAATTTCTCTGATGCTTCCCATATATCGTCAATCCAAAATAATATCAATACAATGAAACCGAGTGCAAGCTATACATGAGTATGGTCAGTGAGGTGGATGCTGTCGTGATATTATGGTTGACATATAGTCAAACTATTCTAAAACGCGATGGTATTGCTGATATCAATTTTTTGTCGCCTCTGTCTACGCGGGCACAGCAAGCAAGAAAAATGGATATCAGCAGTGCCTGATGTGTCGATATTATTCCTCACTCACTATAGCTAAAAACGCTCCTAAGAACTTTGCCATGTCTAACGCTCAAATTAAAAATGCTGAACAGCCCAATATTATTACGCCTGCCAACATCGATTGGCAAACGGATGATACGGGCAATAGAGTGCCGGTATCAGGCGAGTTTGGTGATGTCTACTTCTCACACGCCGATGGTCTAGCAGAGTCGCGCCACGTGTTTTTAGCGCACAACCAACTGCCCGCGCGCCTCGCAAACCTTGCCCCAAAGCAATGCTTTACAATCGCTGAGTTAGGCTTTGGGACAGGACTGAATCTTTTAGCGACTTGGCAACTATGGCGACAGCTGCGTGATAAGCAGCCACACTTAGCCACTGCTCGCCTGCATTTTATAACGACAGAAAAATATCCTATTCCCCTTGCAGATTTAACGCAGATACTCACCTTGTGGGGGCAGCGCGCGCCTGAGCTTACCGAATTCATTGAGCCTCTACTAACGGCATACCCACCCCTTATCGCGGGCTGTCATCGTTTGAAGTTTTTTGAGGATAATCTGACCGTTGATATATGGCTTGGCGATGCGGCCGATAGCTTGGGCAAATTAGCAGTAGATACATCCCTTAAGCCTACGCCCTACATCGATGCTTGGTTTTTAGACGGCTTTGCCCCTTCTTGCAATAGCAGCTTATGGGCTGACGCTATCTTTGCACAAATGCAGCGTTTATCACGACCAATGACTACCGCCGCTACCTATAGCTGTGCCGGTATCGTCAAACGTGCATTGCAAGAGTGCGGCTTTCAGATTAAAAAAGTAAAGGGCTTTGGCCGTAAACGCGAAATGCTAACGGCAGTCATGAGTGATCCTAAGCTCGCAGATGATAACCATAGTATAAATGGTAATGCTGCGCTGCCTAGCGAGCGTGAGCAGAGCCATACCGTCGTTATTGGTGCAGGCGTCTCTGGGCTGCTAACGGCTTGGTCACTGGCCAATCGCGGCATTCAAGTCAGCTTACTAGACAAATCAGCACCTTTGGCGGGTGCCTCAGGCAATCCACGCGCCCTACTCGCGCCCAAAATGACACCGCTTCATCATGTCGACGAGCATCTGCATAGCATAGGCTATCTCTACAGCAGTCGGCTCTATCGCCTATTTAATACCAGGGCTGAGAAAGAAGGCATAGCACCGATAATTGAGCCAACTGGCGCGCTTGATTTGTTAATCAAAGCCAATATCGGTACAGAGCAAATCGCTGATTATCCTGACGATATGGCAACCACACTTTCCTGTGAACAGGCACAAAACGCGAGCGGCTTAAAAGTGCAGAATTTATCAGAGAACTTGTATTTGCCCCAGTCTGGCTTAGTCAATCCGCAGGCTTTAAAAAATATCATACTCATGCATCCGCTCATCCGTTTTCAACAATTAGACGTTAATAGTATTAGCGAAGCGCAGGAGCATGTTTGTATTGAGGGCATTAACCAAGATAAAGGTTTGCTCTCTATTACCGCTGATAATGTCGTCATTTGCGCAGCTTATGAAAGCCATACGCTGGACAAGCGTATTTTTGATTGCCGTAAAATTCGCGGTCAGCTCTCGTGGTTTGTCCCAACCGCTGAGCAGTACGCGAAGCTACCCAAAATACCTTTGAAATATAGCGGTTACTGCGCCTCATTTACCGGGCAAACGGGTGATGAACAATTAAATAAGGTAATAACAGGTGCACCGCATTTATTACTGGGGGCTAGCTTTATACGCGATGACACAGCCACGGATATTCGTCATGAAGAACACAGTATTAGCCGTGAAAAACTAATCACTGCCATACCTGAACTCGCGTCCATTATTCCATCAGATACTTTGCTTTGGCAAGGACGAGCGGGCATTCGCACCCAAACGCCTGATTATCATCCAATCGTTGGACAGTTAGCCCAAAGCAAACGGATGTGGCTTATGAGTGCGATGGGTGCTAAGGGTTATGCACTGGCACCCATATGCGCTGAGGCCTTGGCAGATATGATGTTAGGGTCGTTTCCACCCTTATCGACAGCGATGCTTGCGCGCCTGTCGCCAAATCGTACACGCTTGCAGACGCCGCTCATTTAAGCAATTTGAGCATAGCGAACAAATTTAGCTATACTTTTTACCTATTTTGTTTAGCTGTCTTTATCACTACTGTCCATTCTTGACTTAACCGCACCAAACAATGATTTGCCGGACTCTGATGTATTAGAGTGTTGATTAGATATTCGCGCCGTACTATCACTATCTACGTTTAACGTTGGGGCAATAAGCGTACGAATTTGCGCTTCATCTCGAGTGTTTTTTTGAATCGTCACCGCTGCAAATAGACTCATAGTAAATGCCATCATATAAAAGCCTTTTTCACTTAAGCTCAAACCCCCTGCATTCATGAGCCCAACGGCAATAAGAAAAATCGATACCGCTAGCGCCGCCCAACTTATTAAATAGTATAAGTTGGTGGTTGGAATACCCTCAGCGCGATCACGAATCGTTTTTTGTAGACTAATCGCTGAATATAGCCCAAGTGCCAAAACGGCAAAGTAGTAGCCTTTCTCATTAAGTAGCATACTTTGTGCATTCCATAATCCCAGCAGATAAGCCAATACGCCTACCAGCATCACTGCCCAAGAAGTACCGACATAAGCAATGGTTGGCTTATAAGCCGCTAGCTGACTTTTCGTAATTGTGTCATTATCCATTATCATCCTTAACTACTTATCAATTATTATTTATTAATCGCATCGCTAATAAATAGAGTAATACTTGCCGACTAGTGTTGTACCTTCAGGTAAAATAGCACAAATGTGTTATGTTGTAATATAGAAATATTTTAAATATAGCGATACTCTTATCATCATCGTTTTTATCACGACAGAGTCTAAACATGTCTTTTTTTAGTTTACTGATTTTGCTAAGCCTGATCCTTATTGTGCCGATATTCTTTGTGATGAAAGAAAAGTCTCGACAGTTGCAAATTGATTCAACACAGCGCCATCGCGAGTATCTGGCGTCCGCGACCAAGGCCTCATTAGAGAATAATACTAAAATGGCTACAAGTGAGGTCGCGAATGGACTTGCCGTTATTAACTTCTCATCGCAGCATCCTTTTATAAAACGGCTGTATGATGAGCGCGTACCGTCCGCTTTTCGAGCAATCATGGACGATATTGGTCAACAGTATGAAGGCACCCATCATCAGCAAATAACCGAATCACAATTATTTACTCTCAATAAATTAATAGAAACTCGGATTCCTGAATTGATTGATGACTATCTCAGCCTTGATGCAAACTATGCAAAAACCGTCATTATTGATAGTGATAAAGCAGCGACCAGCTACACCATGGTATTGGAACAATTGCGCTCTATTTTGGACTTTGCACAAAAGCTCAATACCCAAAGTCAAAGTGGCGTCGTCGATAAGCTTCTTGCCAGCCGTCGCTATTTGGATGACGTATATCAAGAGAGCGGAACGACAGCTGATATATTAAAAATAAAGTGAGACCTGCCAATGGCTTATCAACAAACCACCCTAACCCTTCCTGCCTACGCGCGCGGCATTCACATCATAACGCCGCTGATTGAAGAGGCCATTAGTCAGCTCTTACCGAATTCGGCTAAAGCAGGGTTGATGCATCTATTTTTACAACATACCTCCGCAAGCCTAGCCATCAACGAAAATGCTGACCCGGATGTCAGATTAGATACCGAAGACTGGCTGAATAAAATTGCCCCAGCCGATCAACCGGAATATCGCCACATCTTAGAAGGTTCGGATGACCTACCAGCGCATTTTAAAAGCATGCTGTTTGGCGTAAGTTTGACTGTGCCGCTGGTAAATGGGGCGCTAGGACTAGGAACGTGGCAAGGCATTTATTTATGTGAACATCGAGACCATCTTGAAACGTATGGTGGCAATCGCAAAATTATCATTACCGTCAATACTTAATCAATGGTCACCAATGGTAGATTGTTCCTTACCCTTTACTGTGCTTAAATAACCCTCTCTTTACCAATAGTCATCTGCTTATGAAAACCCATCTATTTACGCCAGCCAAGCCTACGCGCTATCTTCGTGTACTGCCTGTTATTTTTTTGAGTATGTTTTTAGTCACTGCTTGTGAAAAGTCATCAGAATCTGAGACAGTTAACGGGACCACCACTGATGCAGCAGTCCAAACGACACCTGTGACCTCTAACATCAATGTACCTGAAGTGACGGATAGAGAGGCAAATGCCGCTGAGACTACTGTAGACTCAGCGCAAGATGTCAGCTTAAACGAGCTTGAGAAAGATCTTGAGCCAACGGATAGCGCAGCAAACAACGCGGCTGTTGCGCCCAATCCAGAGCAAGCCATTAAGGGCGCTCAAATCACTGATGTTCGCTATAAAAGCGCGGCAGGTGAATCGTTATCTGTCGTTTTTGAGACCTCGGCAGCAGGTGTGCTCAATGCTATCGTCACCCTACCCAACAAACCAAAAATGACCCTAAGCGCGCCAGAGGGTCAAGGCAATAACCCGACTTACCGCTCAAGCGATGGTAGTATTCAGCTGGTCAGTCATGCGGGTGGTGGTAGTATTGATTTTATTCGTAATAATAAAGTTACCAGCTTTGATGCGGTCAGTGCTGAAGCGGAAGTCATTACAGAATAACGATGGCAAAAAAACTAGCATTAATAAATAGACACTAAAAAAGCATGCAATAAAAAAGGCGGCAAATATTATAGATATTTGCCGCCTTTTTTAGGCTTGTGGAGCTTTAACCAAAGCCAGTTGTGTTGCCAAACAGACTTACCAGCCAGCCAATCATTGCCCACAGTCCCCAGCCAATCACTACAATGACGAGTAAGCCGAGCATATCGGGAATATGTAGATACAACCATGCAACGACTGGATTACGCCAAAAGAAAGCAAAGCGGCTTTGCTGCTGCTTATCTTCTAATGACTGATGCAAAAACGGTCGATCCATATGCATCGTTTCCGTGATGCCATACTCATCGTGTAGATGCTCATGGACGATGGTCAAGGTTTTGCGACTGGGACGAATAAAGATATCAAGCAACGTGCCAATGCCCGGTACGATACCCACGACCATATCAATCAGTGCCAATCTAACCGCTGGCGTCATCTTATGCGCAGGGACGCCCAACTGCCGACCTAATATAAAAGCATAGCTGGTCAAAGCCAATCCAGCCAAATCTCCTGCCAGCGGAATGGTCGAGAGCGCTGCATCAGCGCCCATGCCTTGCTTGGTAAAAGGCACACGTACCAGCGAATCCATCGTATTGGCAAATTTTGCCAGCTTACGCTCGGTCGCGATGACTTGTGCGCGTGTTAGGCCATGCGCGGCTAGCTTTGCCTGATAATCGATAACTGGCGCATTAATATCAGCGCCCTTTTTCGCTTTTGACTTTGAGAGCTTTTTGAAGTTATCCATTAAAAGTCGTCCATAAACAAGCGATGGCGATAAGAGCAAAGACGTAACGCCCTACCCATATGTTGGCTAAAAACGCCTGAAAACAAGCCATAGCTTGACGACTGGCACAAGCGCTGTTTTGCTTGGCGAACATCATTGCGACTAGTGCCAAACCAAATACGGGTATGACACCTAACGTCGTCGGTGCGAAGTAATGCCACATAACCATGCCCATGATCAGCAAAAACAATGTTTGTAGCAGCGAGATAATAATCACATCGTAGCGACCGAATAATATCGCCGTTGATTTTACCCCAATTTTTAAATCATCTTCACGGTCAGCCATGGCGTACTGGGTATCATAGGCCACTGTCCAGCACATATAAGCGATAAATAACAGCCAACCCCAGATATCAGGTGCGCCCTGTATCGCCACATATGACATCGGTATCGCCCAACCAAAAGCGGCAGCTAAAAACACTTGCGGCAAATGGGTAAAACGCTTCATAAATGGATAAATGAAGGCCAGTATGAGAGCGCCAAGCGACCAATAGAACACTTCAACGGGCAGGAAAAATAGCAAACCAGCACTGAGTGATACCAGTACTAAAAAGGCCGCAATGGCTTCCTTGCCAGACAAGCGCCCATCGGCAAGCGGTCGCCCTTTGGTGCGGCTGACATAACCATCGACCTTGCGATCGGCAAAGTCATTAATCGCGCAACCTGCCGCCCGCATAAAAATCGCGCCTAGCGCAAAAAGTACAAATATCTTGAGGCTTGGCAAGCCTGCTGTTGCCCCTTGCTGCTGCGCTTGACCCATAGCAGCCAGCATCACGCCCCATAGCGTTGGCCAGAGTAACAGCTCAATACCAACGGGCTTATCAAAGCGCGTCAGCTGCAGGTAAGCGTGTAGCTTTTCTTTAAAACTTAAAGCTGAGTGATGGTTGGTCATAGAACCCTTACCTCTAAATATACCTTTTTTAAATAATCAGCATTTCAATGCATTGTCTCTAAGTTTGCCATTTCTTCGCAAACAGTCTCTAAACGTTCTGCCACAGTCGATTTGCTTCGATGAGTGATATCTCAGGATATTGTTTGCGTAAGGCTTTAATCGCAAGGACTTTATCTTTTTGTGCTGCCTGCTTACGCAAAAACGCCAATTGCTCTTGCGGATTGCCTAACTCTTTAAGACGTGCTTCCAGCCGTAGAATTCGGGTGCGCAGGATGATATTTACCAATAGCAAGCCGGCACCCATGATCCATATTATCAACGTTGTCATCCCTGCTCCTAAACTTAATAGCCTTAAATTTAATACATTTAAAGTTAGCAATCATAAAGTTAACGATCGGAAACCTGCTCACTAAGCACATTTATGATAATCAAAAACAGCTATTAAAAAGCAGTGATCAAAAAACCATGTTTGAAAATAACAGCCATCAAACAAAATAACCATCAAAGCGTACGGCTTCGTTATGCCAGCTTTCACTGGGTTGTTGATTAGCGAGTAACGGTGCCAACTGCGGGCGCTTGACGACTACGCGACCCCGTAGTTGTGTGTGTTGCCCATTTTGACGAACGACTGCTTGCGCAGATTGTAGCAATTGTAGTTCTTCCTCTGAGGTCGGCGGGCTAGCCAACTGATGCAATGCTTGCATATGCTTGCCCACTTTAGCACCTTTACCTGTTTTACTATCTTGGTAACTGTCCTCTGGAAACATCGGATCCAGATATACCACATCGATTGCTTTCGCATCGACTTCTTTAGCGTTATCCGCATCAGCTTGTAGGCTTGCAAAATAACTATTTTTAAAATAACTGAGCGCATCAGTATTGATAATCTGTAGCCGACTCATAAGCTTTTGCCAATTTGCTAGCGCACTCATACGCTGCTGTTCTGCTAGCAAAAGCAGCGCCATCAAAGGCTGCTGCTCGAGCATAATGACCTGTGCACCCGTACTGGCCAATATCAAGCTGTCATGACCAAATCCCGCTGTGGCATCAATAACCTGACTATCCGATGTAATTTTTGCCGCTTGTAATAATAGTTCAGACTTACGCCCCGCACTCACCACACGGCGTTGCAGCTTATCCCATTCGGGTGCAACACTCAGTCCATCGCTCAGCCATGATAGCTTGTTTTTGTCATCTAATAGTAAGATAGGTTGGGTGGCTGTCTGGCTTAATTGCTGGCGACGTTTTTGATTAAGCTTAGCAGTAAACAACTCAAGGTGTAAAATAATGGGCAGCTGATGAGCAATTATCAACGCTTGTATATCTGCAACCTGACTATGCTGAGACTCGCTAACGTAGACAAGTTGGCAATGTGTAAAGCTATTAGATACTGGTTGCAAACTGCTCATAATAGCCCTTCCTTCTTACCACTCAAAACCGCATGTATTATCATAAAAGCCTATTTCATCATAAAACTTAGACTGCCATTTGATAACCAAAACCCCAAGCAGCGACCAAGACGATGACGCCAGTGACAATACGTAGCCACGCAAAGATTTTGAAATCACGACGACTTACCCACGCAACCAACAGGCGAATACATAATAAGGCAACGATAAATGACACCACTGTGCCGATGCCGAGTACTAACCAATCTTCACTGTTGGTTAAGACGTCATGATGCTTGAGCAAATCTAATAATGCTGCACCAACGATGACAGGAATACCCAAAAAGAAAGAGAACTCAGCGGAAGCTTTACGCGAGACACCGAGCCATAATGCACCGATAATAGTGGCACCCGAGCGCGATGTTCCGGGTATCAATGCCAGACATTGCAGCAGACCTATCATCAATGCTGTTTTTAAACTGACGTCTTCTGCTTCTTGCGCAATAATCGTCTTAGGGCGATTTTCGACATAGAATATCAGCAGACCACCGATAATCAGCATAATTGCTACGACGATAGGATTAAACAAATAAGCCTTGATTTCGTCAGCGAAGGTAAAACCAACGATCATCACTGGAATAGTCGCCACAATTAAGCTAAGTCCTAGCTGTCTTGGATTACTCATACCTTCTGCTTTACCTGTCAGTAAGCCCATCAGTGATTGCCACAGTCTGCCCCAATAGTCATAAATGACCGCCAAGATAGCGCCAAGCTGCACGACTACCACAAACAAATCGACTTTTTCTTTGGTCCAAAAGCCCATCAAATCGGCTGATAAAATCAAGTAGCCAGTGCTAGAGATGGGTAAAAATTCAGTGATACCTTCAACGATACCCATGATGACAGCTTGAATTAATAAAATGATATCCACGATGGCTTTCCTAGATACGGACCGGTTGGTTAATAGCGTTTTTAGAGTATTGTTATATGTTATATAGCGCTGATAATGGCTGGCATTAATATGATGGTTACGCCTTACCTTGCTCTTTTAGCGTTTTCCACGCTTGATTGCGAAGATACTTTGGTAAAGCTTGTGAGGCTTCTGTACCACCTGTCGCCATGAACTGAGCAATACCAAGCTGCCCTATCACAGTAGCGTCAGGGTGAATATCTGCCTGAATTATCTGACCGTCACGTAATGCTAATAGCGACGCCCCATTACCAGCGATAGGAATATTAAGCATCGTCTGGCTGTCATAATCGAGCAACTGCTCGGTATCTTCGCCATTTTCTTGATTAACCGCCTGCATCAGGTCATCTGTTGCAGCATATTGCCCAAAATAAACTTGCTGCATACGGGCGTCAAGGGCGCTATAAACGTCGGTCTGACCGTATTTCTGATACGCACATTGAGCAATCGCTTGTAGGCTTGAGACACCCACACAAGGAATGTCATGAGCAACAGACAATGCTTGCACGACTGCCGTATTAATGCGTATACCGCTAAATGCACCAGGGCCACGGTTGAATATCAAGGCTTGCAAATCAGCAAGATTGAGCTTAGCTTCGGACAGTGCCGCATCAATCATCGGCAGGATTTGCTGCGTTTGCTGGCGTTTACCCGTCTCAGTATGACTCGATAGCACTTGACCACTGACATCTAAAATCGCGATCGAACACTGATCGAACACGGTATCCATTGCTAAAAACATCATAACCTCGGCTTATTCGCTTGGTATTATAGAACAGCGCCTATCATAGCATTTAGGATGGGCAAATTTTATTAATTTCAAAATTTTCATACTTAATCCATCGATATTCATTTAAGTATGACAGACATGAAAACCCCCAAAGCGACTGGCACCTTGGGGGTTTTATTAACAACTACTTATTTAATCAACAACCATTTAAAAACGTTTTTTGAAGCCCTTCGGCGCTTGGTTTTGCATCTCCGCCATTTGCTTTTGCATCTCTTCGGTACTTGGCATATTGTTTGGATCCAGACCCATCTGTTTGGCCATCTGCTGTGGGTTCACGTCTTTAGCGCCGCCTTGTTGACCGCCGCCGAATAAAGGACCGCCGCCACCTGCTCCACTGCCGCCGCCCATCAATCCTTGCATCGATTTCATCATCTTACTGATGCCTTCAGGCTTGGAGATCATTTTCATCATTTTTGCCATTTGCTTGTGCTGCTTGAGCAAACGATTGACGTCTTGAATCTCGCGACCTGAACCTGCGGCAATACGGCGTTTACGGCTTGGATTAATCTTATCAGGGTTTTTACGCTCAAACGGCGTCATTGAATTAATCAATGCTTCCATTTCACGCACTTTTTCTTCTGGCTTAGCATCTTCAACCGCTTTTTGCATGTCAGAGCCGCCCATACCTGGCATCTTATCCAAAAAGCCTGCCATACCGCCCATACTTTTCATTTGTTGGAACTGAGTCAAGAGATCTTCAAGGTCGAACTCGCCGCCCTTTTGCATCTTTTTCGCCATTTTTTCGGCTTTATCACGATCGATTTTTTGTTCAACTTCTTCGACTAGGCTTAAGACGTCACCCATGCCAAGAATACGCTGGGCGATACGCTCCGGATGGAACAGCTCTAGCGCGTCTAGTTTTTCACCGCGACCTAAGAACTTAATCGGCTTACCAGTGATCGCGCGTACAGACAGTGCTGCACCGCCGCGAGCATCACCATCCGTTTTAGTCAGGATAACACCCGTTAATGGCAGCGCATCGTTAAAGGCTTTGGCAGTATTGGCCGCATCTTGACCGGTCATCGCATCGACGACGAATAAGGTTTCAGAAGGATTGACCGCAGCAGTTAATGCTTTGATCTCCTCCATCATCGCTTCGTCGATAGCCAGACGACCGGCAGTATCAATAATCAAAATATCTTGATACTGGATTTTCGCTTCTTCAATAGCGCGTCGAGCGATATCAATCGGGTTTTCGTCGCTACTTGAATTGACGAATTTGGCATTCACCTGACCTGCCACTTGCTCAAGCTGGGCAATCGCTGCCGGACGGTAAACGTCAGCAGAGACTAGCATCACCTTTTTCTTATGACGCTCTTGTAAAAACTTCGCCAATTTACCGGCCGTGGTGGTTTTACCCGCCCCTTGCAAGCCAGCTAGTAGATAAACAACTGGCGGTTTACCCGTCATCTCAAGCTGCTGATTGGCACTGCCCATCATTTCGGTCAGCTCGTCATGGACAATTTTGACAAATGCTTGACCCGGTGCCAACTCTTTGAGCACTTCTGCACCAAGCGCTTGCTCTTTGACGCGCTTCACAAAATCACGGGTGACCGGTAGCGCCACATCCGCCTCTAACAATGCCATGCGCACTTCACGCAAGGTGTCTTTGATATTGTCTTCGGTCAGTTGCCCAGTCCCGACAATATTGCGCAGACTCGACGATAAGCGTTCTGTTAAAGTATCAAACATAAATAACTCTCAGTTAAAGTGATTCGCAGTTAAAGTAATTCGCAGTTAAGATAGTTGTTGGTTAAAATAATTGTTAGTCAAACCAGTTCTTAGGTAAACCATGAAAATGGCTTATAAATAATATTAGGATGCATGCTTAGGTTTGGGTGCAATGCTGGCAAATAAAACTGCCTATTATCAATACTATAGCATTAAGACGGCTAAAAATTTATAGACGTTTTGCAAAATGCTTGCTTGGTTAACTTATCAGTGACCGATACAAGGTCTTATTTATCCTGCCATCGTTACGCATTTATGAGGAATAAATAAGATGATACTCAATTGACTGCCATTTTATGATAAATTGGACGATTATTCTAATCCTTCTGTCACAACCACTTTAGCATTATATTGAGCGGCTATTTTACGCTCATGATGAGATGAGGCTTTTTACCTGTGCACTTTGCATTCTTACTTGCTAGTATGGCTTATATCATCGTCAGCTTCCACATCGGTTGGGCGCTGATTCAGGACAAACCTATCCATAAAGGCGTGAGCTTAGGCTTATTATTGGTCGGTATGCTCGCGCATGCGACGCTACTCTACCCTTACGTCGTGACCTTATACGGGCTAAATTTTAATCTGTTTAATGTGCTGAGCCTCACCAGTTTGTTTTTCTTATTCTTTTATGTACTGTTCTGTCTCTATCGCCCTATTCTGAGCCTCGGTATTTTGGCCGCACCGACTGCCCTGATAGGATTGACAGTCGGCTATGTCGGCCGCGCGCCTTATCAACCACTTACGGATATCAGCGTTGGCCTTGAAGCACATATATTGCTATCGCTGGCCGCCTATTGTGTGCTGCTGATGGCAGCGGTGCAAGCGCTATTTTTGCGGCTGCAAATTCGTGAGCTTAAGCATCAAAGCATTCACCGCTTTTGGGTCAATAAACTGCCCTCACTACAAAGTATGGAAAGTCTGTTATTCGACATGCTGTTGGTCGGCTTTGTCCTGCTTAGCATCGCGCTGGGTATCGGCTTTATTTACGTAGAAGATCTCATGGCGCAGCATATCGTGCATAAGACGGTGTTTAGCTTGCTATCATGGTTATTGTTCGGTGCGCTACTGTTCGGTAATTGGCGCGCTGGATGGCGTGGCAAACGTGCTGCCAACATTACTATTTATGCCTTTATCTTATTGGCCATTGGCTTCGTCGGTAGCAAGTTTGTGTTAGAGATGCTGTTATAAACTTAGATTTACCGTAGTAATGTGATTAAAAACGGAGCCGCCAATAGTATTATCTAATACTATTGGCGGCTTTTTATTAGCTCTGTATTCAATGCATACCTTTCACTTTAAAAATGCTCTAATCAAAAGCTAATTAAAAACCACTGTTTTATTGCCAGTCACAATCACGCGGTTTTGCACATGCCAGTTAACGGCACGTGCCAACACATTGCGTTCGATATCACGACCAATAGCCCGCAACTCTGTCACACCTTGACGATGGGTCACACGGTGTACGTCTTGCTCAATGATAGGCCCTTGATCTAATTCAGCAGTGACATAATGCGCGGTCGCGCCGATAAGCTTGACGCCTTTGTCATAAGCTTGACGATACGGATCAGCCCCGACGAAGGCTGGCAAGAACGAATGATGAATATTGATAACTTGCATCGGCCAACGCTTGACAAAATCAGAGGACAGTATCTGCATATAGCGCGCTAATACTAGCAAGTCATTGCCTGCCATCAATTCGTGAATCTGCTCTTCCGCCTCTGCCTTATTGTCCTTGGTCACTGGCACATAATGAAAATCAATGCCAAAGTTTTCTACCGCTTGGCGTAAGTCTTCATGATTACTGATGACCGAAGTAATCTCACAATCAAGCAATCCACGCTGATGCCGCCACAATAAATCCAACAACGCATGATCAAACTTGGAAACTAAAATACCGACTTTGGTTTGAATGGCATTATCGTGCAAGCGCCAAGTCATATTGTGACGCTTGGCAACCGTATGCCCAAAGCTGACTTCGAAACTTTCGATAATCTCACTTAACCCTGATAGCGCAAACTCTAAGCGCATAAAGTATTGTCCGCCTTCATGAGCGGTTGAATACTGATCAAGGGAGATTATATTACCGCCATAGCGATGGATAAATTCTGATACGGCTTGGACAATACCAGCCTGATCCTTGCATTTGATCAAAAGCGTGGCAGTATCAATAGCAGGATTAGCGCCAGAGGTTTTAGAAGATGAAACCGTTATTGTAGTGTCTGATGTTGTATTACTTAACATAATGTGCCCAATGTAAAAATTAAATCAAAGCTTACTACTGATTGTAGAATCTATTACCAGTATAAGAAGACAGCTATTTTAATCGCTTTTACGATATTTTGCTGAGCGAGTTGGTTGTTTTTGGTTATTCAGTATACTAATGCAAAAACCCCCAACGCGTGGTTGGGGGTTCGTTCTAAATGCTAATCTTCTGAATAAGGGTTATGAGCCATTATTCAACCTTAATGACTTTAGAGAAACCGAAACCATTATTATTTACAGTAACGGTTGAACCAAGTTCAAACGCTTTGTTAAAGTCTATGATATAGGTATTAAAGCCAGCACTTGGAGCATTGGCCGTTCCCTGACCGTCAATAGTCACGTTATAGTTTGGTGAATATGGCGATAAAGTAACTCTAGTACGTGGCGTATTTTCGTTAATTGTAACATTTAGGCTGTTTGTACATGTAGCACCACCAGTACCAAATGGACTTGCATTACCAATCCAAGGAGTTATCAGAGTCGTATCATTTATTACTAAATCATCCACTGATGTTGGTAATTGATAGTTGATACTCTGAGTGTTTTCACTACCATTTACAAAGGTGGAAGCATCAAAGCGCACCTTCACCCAATTTGAATAACGCAACGGGTAGCGAATTTCAAAGTCAGCGCGACCTTCCTCATCTGTGATAAATGAATAACCATCATCTGAAACTTCGCTACCAAGAATAGTCACTGGATTAATAGCTTCAAGCTTACCACTAGAATTCTTATCTTCGTTTAATGTAGGATCAGAATCTTGATCTAGCGTGTAGTTGTAATTAGCATCCTCCGTAGGATACCAGTCAGATTTTAAAGGTACTGGCGTTTTTTCAGAGAAGACTTTCGGTTCTGGTGTGGTAGTCTTTATCACATTGCCAAACTCATCAAGCTCATCAATATCAGCAGCTTGATAAGTAGTTGTACTATCTAGTAAACAATATACACCTTGAGCATATTCCGTTGCATAAGACTTAATTGACACTTCTTGATTCGCTACAGCACGACCTGAGCCATCCATGACAGATATCGAACCCCGTACCGTATAGTAAATATCATCAGAAGATAACTTATTAGAGAATGCTAAAGTGGTGTATACAGCCTCTTTCGATACAGTGAGATTAGTGGTCTTACTACCAATATTTGCATTATCTTGTAATAAACGCGCATTAATAATTACTCCGCCGATAGGAGAGCTAGCATTGGCTTGATAGACCACACGCGCCTCACCTTTACTATCAGTAATAGCCGTTGCCGCAGACAAGCGTCCTGCTGACGAGTCTGACGCACGGCTAAATACGACGGTTTGACCTTCGACTGGCACATCATTTTTATCTTTTACCGTAGCGACAATTTCAGTGCTACCACCCGGGGTAATGACAGATTTCACCGCTTGAAATAACATTTTAGCAGGTGTTGTAGCACGGAAACGTGCATCAACTGTCGCACGATAGCGCGGCTCACCGTTTGGTTGAGTTTCACCCAGTATAGTTGCCTGTAGTGCAGTAATACCAGCAAGCTCTGATGTCAAGGTAACTGGTATCGTAATAACATTACCACTTATATCGGTGGCAGCAATGGTTTTAGTAACGATGACATTGTTACTAGCAGCACTACCATTAGTAAACTTACCTAGTGTCGTTTGTACTTCAACTTGCTTACCGATTAGTTCTGCTGCTTGTGCAGCTGTATCACGACGGATCTGAACATTGATAGTCTGCGCTTTATTAACATCGTAGACATCTTTAATATCTATAAAGCTAATGCCTGCCTGCGAGACTTTGATTAGCTCAATACTATTTAGACTACGCTGAGTATTAATGCTATTTTCACCCAAGGCGCGGGCAAATACACGTAAGTTACCATTATTATCAAAGAATAAATCGCTTTCACGGACATTAAAACTGGCATTACCATCTGCATCGGTAGTCGCAGTAGCACTGGTGGCAATAATATCACCGTCTTCGCCTACTAGTTCCATACTAGCATTGGTAATAGCACGTCCTGCACCATCTACCAACGTGGTCGTGATAGTAGTAGAAGCATCATCTTTCAGATTGGCTTCTGTAGCTGCAATAGTAATTTCTGTACCGATAGCTGATAGGCTTAATGACTTCTCTTCACGCACTTGCATGCTGACATTGCCATCTGCATCGTATTGCGGTGTCACGATTTTAGCATTAATCACTACGCTATGATTCAGACGGGAATTGATAGAGTTGGCTGCTAAGATGACGCCGACATCGATCTGACCATTAGCATCAGTGGTTACCATACTTGGTGTGGTTAACGCTGCACCACTTGCCTCTAAGTCTTCAATACTTAGCTGTACAGGTACTCCTGCCAAGATACCGCCTTTGCTGTCGGTCACACGGAAAGTAGCATTGGTCTGATCACCACCAGTATTCAACGTAGACTTGTCAGAGGACGCTATGAGCTGATAACTATCAATCGTAGCAGTATCTACTGCAACGATATAGGTCTGTGGTAGCTCGACACCTTCTGCAGTCGTCGTGGTAGCTGTCAGCTTGATGCCTGCTTCTAAGATAGCTTGGTTGACGTTAGCACCATCTGTAAGTGTTAAGTCAAAGGTTGCTAAACCATCACCGTTAGTCGTAGCTGTGTTGTTGCTAACAGTTACGCCAGTTTTGATAGGGTCATCGACATTTAAGCGAACTTCACGATTGGCGATAGCGCCACCTTTATTTTCTAAACGCACGAATACTTTGAAGGTATCGCCTTTAGTATTGACGACTTTATTTGCGCCGATGGTTAGGCTTTCTTGTGTACCGCTTGGATCTGGAGTGACTGTCTTAACAGTACTGGTTTTTGTGGCAATGTTAGTATTCTCATCCGTTGCTGAGAATACAACTGCAAAGCTACTACCAATGGCTGATTTTTGCTCATCAGTAAGACCAGCTGGCACAGCAAGCGTAAAGCTAGCTCTGCCCGACTCATTCGTGGTTTGTGTACCACTGGTTACTAAGCTAACACCTTGAGCAGCAATCGCAGCAGGAAGCGCTAAGTAAACTGACTTACCTGCAATGACATTGTCTTTGCTGTCTTTGGCTATCACTTCAACTTGAGTCTCACCACCGTTTAGATTCAGTGCTTTCGGTGTGATGGCTATTAAATCAATAGCAGCTTTGGTTGACTGTACATTAAACTGAATTTCTTGTTTTTTACCTGTTAATGTTTCCGTCAAAGTAGCTGTCAGCTTTTGGTTTTTTAGAGCAGCTTTTTGCGCTGCCGTTAAGCTACTCGGTACAATAATCGTGAAGCCTGCTGTGCCTGTAGCGTTAGTACTTACAATATTGGTAGCTGAGCCTGACTTACCATTTACAAGTAATAACGCTGATAGTTCTTTGTTAGCAAATTCCAGCTGGATAGGCTGATCACTGATACTGATGTTGGTGTTTCGGGTACTTAGTGCCGCATTCACAACAACGTTACCACCTTCACCATTCAATGTGTAGAAAGGACGATTATTAATAAGGTTTGGCGGATTTAGTACCGTCAAATCAACTGCTGGGGTTAGAATATCTACTTGTTTTATAACAGAGGTATAAGTCTCTCCTTTTTCTACATAAGACAGCTGATAGTTAATACCTGTACGCTTAAGCTCAGAACGCTCTTTTGCTGTCAACCCTTCTGGGATAGTCACTATAAATGTCGTCTCACCACTAAAGTCAGTAGTCGCTGACTCTGCATTGACAGTAACGCCGTAATCGAGCGCTGCTTTACCCAATTGGATAGCAACTGCTTGCCCTTTAACTGGTGTTTGGTTTCCTTTGGTCAATAGCTTGATACTGATAGTACCCTTACCGCCAAGTTCACTAACAGAAGGCGTGAGAATAGAGGCAAACTCTAAGCTCGTTGCTGGTTGTGCTACCTTAATAACTGCATTTTCAATTTTTGCTACTGTTCCATCATCATCTGTTAAAGTGGCATTATATTTAATACCTGATTCGATTAGAGCTGTACGTTGTGTTGCTGTTAGGTCTTGACTAAGGTTGACGGTAAATACCGCATTACCAGCTTCGTTTGTTGTTAATTCATTCCCTTGAATGCTGACTCCTGCCACATCACTGATTTCAAGCTTTACTTTTTTCCCGACTGCGACATTACCATTAGGACGTTTAGCAGATATTTGAATAGTAAACTGCTTATCTGTCACAGTCACTACTTTAGGTGAGCTAGTCGAGGTTAGTTTGATATCGCTTTTTGCTACTTCTGAACTGATTTTTATAGCTGAACTGCTGATGCTACTACTCGCACCTGAGGCTTCAACTGCTTTAGCAGTTAGCCTAAAGTCTGGTTTTGCTTCCAGCGCATCTCTCTGTGACTTAGTCAAACCTGCTGGAACGCGAACCGTGTAGCTCACCATCCCTTTACTATCAGTTACTTGCTCAGAGCTACCTTCAATACTCAACAACCCCTGTTGAGTTAAATTACTAGGTAGGCTTGCTGTGACCTTCTGACCTTCAATAGCACCACCATTTTTGTCATTTACACGGAAGCTAATGATGGCGCTACCACCTGAACTTGACAACTGAACTTTATCACTGGCACCAAAATTAATTTGATATTGTGCCGCCGGAATAATGACAGAGGCGTTATAATCACTGGTAACCACACCATCGTTATCAGTTAAACTGGCTGTATAAGTAATACCTGACTTCACCAATGCTTCACGTTGAGCTTGGGTCAAGTCTTGGCTTACATTTACGATGAATGTCGCGTTACCTGAGGCATCAGTCTTCTGTTCGTTATCTTTAACTGTAATGCCTGCTACTTTATTAAGCTCTAGCTTGACAACTTTATCAGCTGCAGCGCTACCATCTTTGCGCTTACCCGATACTCGAATCGTAAATTGATCTTTTAAAACGTTCACTACCTTAGGATTGGTCTCTGAGGTTAAGACCGTCAAACTTTTCTGGATTTTATCGCTTATGCTGATAGGCGCACTATTGGTACTAGTACTGGCTCCAGATGCCTCAATCAGGTTGGCCGTCAAGGAAAATCCGCTGGCTTTTTCTAATGCTGATTTTTGTGCAGTCGATAATCCAGTAGGGATACGAACGGTATAGCTCACGATACCTTTGTCATTCGTTGTCTGAGTAGTAGCGCTATCTAGGGTCAATAGCCCAGCATCAACTAAAGACTTCGGGAGACTCACTGTGACTTTTTGATTGCCTATAACGCCACCGTCTTTATCATTCACTCGGAAGCTAACGACAGTACTGCCACCTGAGCTTGATAATTGCGCATTGCTGCTGCTACCAAAATTGATTTTGTACTCGGCGTTAGGGACAGATGCTTTCACACTGTAGTTTTCAGTGGCAACACCATCGTCATCAGTCAATGTGGCTGTATAAGCAATGCCTGTTTTTTCAAGCGCTTTACGTTGCTCTAAGGTCAATGCTTGGTCTATATTTACGGTGAACACCGCATTACCAGCACTGTTAGTGGTTTGTTCACCACCTTCGATACTAACGCCCTTGACGTTATTAATCGCAAGCTTTACAGATTTACCTGCAGCAGCACTACCATTTGGACGCTTGGCAGATACTTGAATCGTAAACTTGTCTTTTAAAACGTTCACGACGCTAGGAGTGGTTTTTGCCGTGAGGATAGTTTTACTTCTACTAGGGTCAGCAGTCACTGGGATACGGTTACTACTTACATTGATACTTGCACCTGATGATTCAACCAGACGAGTATTTAGCACGAACCCACCAGCTTTTTCTAACTCTGCTCTCTGTGTAACAGACAGCCCTGCAGGAATGCGAACCGTGTAACTTACATTGCCTTGAGCATCAGTTGCTTGGCTTGCGGCATTTTCAAGTGTTATCAAACCCTTTTGAGTCAAGCTGGTCGGTAAGCTTGCTGTTACGGTCTGATTGGCTATTACGCCACCATTTTTATCATTAACGCGGAAGCTTAGGGTCGTGACACCACCTGTACTTAGCAGCTTACTAACACTGCTACTGCCAAAGTTTAGCTTGTATTCAGCCACTGGAATGATAACTGGCGCTTTATACTTATTAGTAGCCACACCATCATCATCAGTCAGAGTTACCGTATAAGGAATGCCAGACTTCACCAAAGCTTGGCGCTGTGTTTCTGTCAGATCTTGGCTTAAATTAACAGTAAATGTGACATTACCTGAGGCGTCTGTCGTTTGCTGGCTACCTTGAATACTTACGCCTGTGACATTGCTAATAGCCAACTTCACTTCTTTACCAGCTGCCGCACTACCATCTGGACGTTTGCCTGCCACTTGAATTTGGAATTGATTTTTTAATATATTAACAGCACTAGGGATGTTTTTTACATTTAGGATTGTTTCACTTGCAGCAGTGACTTGGATACGCTCACTGTTGATAGTGCTACTGGCTCCTGAGGTCTCAGTAACCTTAGCCGCTAAGATAAAGCCACCGATACCTTCTAGTTTTGCTCTTTGTGCAGCAGTCAAACTTGCTGGCACACTCACATTATAACTAACCATGCCTTTACTATCGGTTACTTGAGTAGCGGCACTGTCTAAATTCAATAACCCTGTTTTGATTAGATCTTGAGGTAAGCTGGCGGTTACTTTTTGATTGGCAATTGCGCCACCATCTTTATCATTGACACGGAAGCTGATAATGGCCTCACTACCAAAACTAGAGATTCTATCTTTGTTTTTCGTCGCAAACTTTATTTGATACTGAGACTCAGGAATATATGCTTCACTGCCATATGTATCCGACGTTACTGCGCGGTTAGGCTCTGATAAAACCACAGTATAACTCACGCCTTTCTCTACAATCTCTTTACGCTGATCTGCAGTAAGCGTAGGTGCTACGATGAGATTTACAACTACCTTTCCAGTCGCATCAAAGACAAAGGCCTCTGTACTCAGCTTGACCCCAGTAATTGGGTTATTAAGCTTGATTGTACCTTTTGCTCCATTGATAGAGGTTGGTACTTTAGCGTTTTTGGTAGTTGCTGTGATAGTTAGAGGTTGCTCATCTCCATAGGCATTGAGCACTACATCGCTACCTTTTACATCTAGCACATAATCTGAGACTGGCAACTCTATTGATAGATTGCCTGTTTCTTGCTTGGTAGCACCATCTGGCTCTTGGATGCTAATAGCATACGCAATACCTTCACCTTGAAGAAGTGCATCGCGCTCAGCTTTCGAAAGATTTTCGTCTATTTTAATGCTGAACGTTGCGATACCATCCGCATTTGTAACTTTACTACTGCCACCTACGATAGAGATGCCTTTAATACTATCAATACCCAGTCCAACTTTTACATCTTGAACACGGGCACCATTGCTATTTTTAGCAATGACGGTCAATTGGGCATTATCACCATAAGGGTTTAGGGCATTGTTAGAAACTGAACTAGTGCTCAACACAGATGTGATATCAAGTTTACTTTCGGTAACTTGTGTGCCACCACCACTGCCTTTTTTGCTCACTGAAACTTTCAGCTCTTGCGGTGCAATAGCAGTACCATCTGCTTTTTTGGCAG
Source organism: Psychrobacter sp. TB67 (assembly GCF_000511065.1). Taxonomy (NCBI): domain Bacteria; kingdom Pseudomonadati; phylum Pseudomonadota; class Gammaproteobacteria; order Moraxellales; family Moraxellaceae; genus Psychrobacter; species Psychrobacter sp. TB67. The sequence goes on along the minus strand of NZ_AYYA01000055.1, from coordinate 264,199 downwards.
TGGCTACTAAGGTGAAGCCTTCTGCTACTAGCGCATCTTTATCAGCAACAGCTTGCGGATTGAGCTTGAGCGTATACACAGCATTACCATCGCTATCAGTAGTCTGGGTGCTCTGCCCTTCAATAGTAATACCATTATTTTCAGAATTGACTACTTTTAAGGTCACGGCTTTACCAACCATTGCGCCACCAGAGCTTACTTCAGCAGCTTTGACAGTAACACTGAAGTTCGTTTGCTCATTTGACAGCTCGATAATAGTAGGCGCTGTACTAAGTCTTTGCAAAAAGAAATCAGGCTCAACCTCTGGTACCTGTTCACCACCGCCGTTATTGCCATTGCCGCCACCATTACCAGGCTGCTGAACACCCAAATCGGGTTCAGGTGCGATAGAGTCGACCGTGTCACCATCACCGCCGCCACCGCAACCTGCTAGTGCCAGAGCGCAAGTCAAAGAAGTAAGCTGAAATAATTTAGAAGTAAAAGGTAGTGAACTATATGACATGTTTTGAACTCCGCATTGGCAGTAATTTATTCGAGCAAATAAGTAAATTGTCATTACACCGAATTACAATAGATTGGTGATGATACATAGATTTACATTAAGGTCAGTTGTATTAACAGATTGTATTAATTTTATAACAGCAACTTTACTGACTTTTGTTATAACTTACAACTAAAAATTACTCTTTACCGTTAAATAATCAATCACATAGCCCGCTCATTTCAGGTATAATAGCTCGCGTTGAAGCAGACATTTATCATAAAAATATTTGAGTATTCATTACTTTTATGGTATAAATGTCGGCTTTAAAATTTTCTGAATTGGTTAGCCTGTTATTTGCCTTTAGATGACAGTCATATCAGCTCAACCTTCATATAGTTTTGTTTGGTGCAAAGCTGCCGCTTGCTGTGTCCATGCCGCAAATACGTGCAACTTGCCCAGACTGGTATGAGAAAAACTCATACCTCATAGATTAGGAGTTCGCCATGTCTAGAGTTTGCCAAGTGACTGGAAAGCGCCCTATGGTGGGTAATAATGTTTCGCACGCAAACAACAAAACCCGTCGTCGCTTTCTACCAAACCTTCATAACCATCGTTTTTGGGTAGAGTCTGAAAATCGTTTTGTACGTCTACGTGTGTCTACCAAAGGTATGCGCACCATTGACAAACTTGGTATCGATAAAGTGTTAGCAGATATGCGCGCACAAGGTCAAAAAGTATAAGTGACGACTGGTAGCTTAAGGACATCGATTATCTTTGTTACTTAAGCTGCCATTCTGCTACATTTATTGTAGCCACTTAATTTTTTAGATCCGTACCTATCGTTTGAAGACCCCTCATTTACAGGAAAGCTATCATGAGAGATAAAATTAAGTTAGTATCAACCGCTGGTACTGGGTATTACTACACCACTACCAAAAACAAGCGCACTATGCCTGGCAAAATGGAAATCAAAAAGTTTGATCCAAAAGTACGCCAGCATGTGATCTTTAAAGAAGCTAAAATCAAATAATTGCTATTATTTGAACAAAAAAAAGGGTATATCAATTGATATACCCTTTTTTATTGCTGATGTTTTGGCTATTTGTGCTTAACTTGCCTTACTAAGTTACTCGCTATTATTAATAGCTATACAGAAACAGCTGTGCAGATTGAATTAACTGTAGTGCGTTGGCTCTTTATCATAGACATGCGCATGCCATTGGCTCATCTGCTTTTGCATGATAACTTGAATCGCCGCATGAATCATGTGCTGACCGATTGCTTGCGTATCACTACCAAGCAACTCTTTGAGTTTTTCAGAGAAATCAATGGTCATCAGCGGCGCTTCATCTTGTTCAGCGTCACGCAATAGCAATCGACCATCATCCGCCTCTACTAGCTCGAGTGTGGTCTCTTTGGCAAATCCTGCAAATTGATCGGTGCTTTCGTTGTCTACTTCTATTTCATTATCAATGTCGTATGGCATTCACGTTATCCTTATTAACCCGTTTATCGCTGCAAAGAAACCCTAATAATGCATTTAATAAAGCTAGCAATTTACAGTAACGCGGGTAAAACTGTCTTACTCATACAATGGACGCTTTGACCTTAGAATTCAAGGGCTGTCACGCAAGTCTTACATATAAATGCGACTTTCGTCTGCTGACACTGCAAACCAGTTAACGCCAATAGCGTAGTTTTGCAATGGTAAATAAGAAGGCCACAAACATGCCGAGGTAATACATGAGCTTTAACTCGAGCGTCGGATCTCGATATTTAAACGGCAAGGCAACGGTAGCGGTAGCCGTCGGAAATATCAACAGCATAAGCAGCCAGTTTTCGATGACATTCAGCCAGCCTTGAAAATCTGTACCATGACGCAGTGACGCCAGCCCTAACAGTAAACAGGCGATAATTAAGCTGGTAAATAAGCCATTTGGTAAGTCTTTTGGATAGATAATGTTGGCAATCTTGGTCGGTATGATTCGCATGTAAAATTCCAGTCATGCTTAAAAAGCCTGACTTAATGATGAAAAAGTGTGTAAAAACCGCTTATAAAAAATATTGCCCCATTATATTCATAAGGTTATATTTATTCAGCAACCTCATCTTGGCGACTAAAAAATTAACTATAAGTACCCATCAACCATAGTATCGATATACAAGAGGTTAAATAGCCCAAGCTAATCGCATTCCAGCCTTCTATATGTGTGCCTTTAACCTTGTTAAATATGCGTGACCCTATCCAGAACAAAAGCGGAATACCCAGCATAAATGCAGGCACGATGACCGCAGCATGACGTAATACTTCGCCAGTATCATCACCTACCATGAGACGAAAGCCATAGCCTGCCAAGCTTAAGACAAGCGCAAACATAGCCAAGCCAATGGTAATACCTTTGGGTACTAAGCTGCGTGGTTGCAAATCTTGGTTTTTATGTTCTGCATTTTGTATATTCATATGGCACCTTTAGCTGACGCGTCGCTTGATATAGTCAGTCATACAGCGGCTATCAGTAGTATGTAACTCTAATATTTAATAGTATATACCTTACTATATGGGGCGTTACTCCCCATTTGCCAAGGCAAGCTCTGCACGCATCGCATCGATAGCCGCTTTATAGTCTTCTTGGTTAAATATCGCAGAACCAGCGACGAACATATCAGCGCCCGCTTCAGCGATGGCTCGGATATTACTGGCTTTGATACCACCATCAACTTCTAGTCTAATTGGGCGACCACTAGTGATGATACGTTGACGGACTTGGCGTACCTTGTCCAGAGTACCTTCAATAAACGACTGACCACCATAACCAGGGTTGACACTCATCAGTAAGATTTGATCCACTTTATCCATGACATAGTCTAGATAATGCAGCGGTGTAGCTGGATTCAATACCAAGCCACATTCAGCGCCGCCATCTTTGATGAGCTGCAAAGAGCGATCAATGTGCGCGCTGGCTTCTGGATGAAAAGTGATAACACTCGCACCTGCCTCTAAGAATTGCTCAATCATGCTATCCACCGGCGATACCATCAGATGAACATCGATAGGTGCATCGATACCATAATCACGCAGCGCTTTACAGATCATACTGCCAAAGGTCAGATTGGGGACATAATGATTGTCCATCACATCAAAATGAATGACGTCAGCACCTGACTCCAATACTCTTTCAACTTCTTCGCCCAGTCTGGCAAAGTCGGCAGATAAAATGGAAGGAGCGATAAGATATGGCTTAGAAGGACTGATCATAATTGAGCTACCTAATTTTGTTGAAATAAAGAAATACTAGGGCGTGTCTTCAACTCACTCGATAGTCATCTAAATGAGTTAAAAATGGCTAAATCTTGCCAAACATCGTCAAATAGCTGGTTAATATCCCGATATTATCTGCGCTATTTTTCTTGTTTGACGGCAATTTATCTCATTTTTACCATCATTTTTGAAATGAAGACACGCCCTAGGAACTAACTTAAAAAACTTAAGCCTTTAAAGCAATAATCTTAAGGATTCAAACCCCTAGCGCTGTTTATATTGGGTTTTACAATAGGCGCGACCAACTGCAAACTCACGTTTCGCTTGATGCTTGGTAGCGCGATTACTCACACGCTGACGCCATAACCGAAAAGACGACGGCTTTAGCGTTTGGCGCATGAGCTTAATAACCCCCGCTTCATTAAGGCCGTAGCTGTGCTCGATCGCCCCAAATGGGGTTCTATCCTCCCACGCCATCTCTATAACTCGTGAGACTTGGGTCTCATCAAGCACTCTGTCACCAGCGTCATTGATATTTTTCGCGATGAACTCATTTAAGTTAGCTTTAGAGACTGGGTCACTGTTGCTATGCTGCTTCTTTTTTAGCGCCGCATCCATTTCGGCTTGCATAGTCGCCAGCGCTGATTCAGCTGAGGAAGAATCTAAGCTTTGTGCTGTTAAATCTTGATAACTTGCCATAATTTTACCTTTTAAACATTAGCGCGTGTTGAGCGGCTTATTGAAAAGAGTTCAATATAAACGCTTAGCTAAGTTGTGCCATGCGCCAATGATGTTCGATATGGTCGTTGATAACACTCTGAATAAAATAATAACTATGGTCATGACCTGCCTGATAACGCAATGTTAAAGGCTGCTTGGCTTTTATACAAGCGTCTTGAAGTTTGGCTGTTTGCAACTGACCTTCTGCCAAGAAATTATCCGCAGCGCCTTGGTCAACCAAGATGCTGGCATACTGCTGGCCGACCTTTTCGATCATCTGCGATGCATCTGCTTGCGACCATAGTGAGTGGTCCTCACCGAAATACTCAGTATAGGCGGCTTGCCCCCATGCTGACTCACTGGCAGCACAGACAGGCGATAAGGCGGAGACGCTGACAAACTTGCTCGGGAATTTAAAACCTAAAAGTAATGCCCCATGACCACCCATCGAGTGTCCAGTAATGCCAACGCTATGAATAGGAAATTCTGAGCGTAGCAAATCGTATAGCTCATCGACGATGTAGCTTTGCATATTAAAGTTGTCTGACCAAGGCTGCTGGGTGGCATCCACATAGTAGCTCGCGCCCTGACCAACAAAATAGCGCTCATCGTTCGGCACTTCACTGCCCTCACTAGTTCTAGGAGAGGTATCTGGCGCGATAAATATCATGCCAAGCTCGCTACATTTTTGTTGAAAATGCGCTTTATGGGTGACGTTATCGGCATTACAGGTCAAACCCGATAGATATAAAACCGCAGGACATAACCGCCCTGCCAGCGCCTCATCTGGTAGATAAATACTGAACGTCATCGGTGTCTTAGTCGCTGTCGACTCATGACTATAGTAATGTTGCTCGCCATCAAAGCAGCGGTTCACACTCTGTTGCGTGAGCTGGCTATTAGCAGACAAGCTTTTATTATAAGTATTATTCATCATTAACGTCCTTTTTATCCAAGGTAAAATAAACAATGGCTTGTGAAAAATGCTTTATAAGGCAAAAAGCGCATTGATAATCAGTCATATAACACTTAAATAGTTAATTAATATCATTGGTAGCCTCTACTCTTGTATTTGAAGCAGCAGCATCAGGTACGATATTTACGGCAGTAGAGCCAGCACTATTGGTAATGCCGGCAATTGGTAGACGGGTTTTATCAAACAATACTTGCTCAAATGCTGGCAAGGCGGTTTCCATTAAGCTACCAATCACCATCTGCGGCTCTGATGGCTCAAAACCCATTGCGCTCTCACGCTCATTGACACGTATACGAGCCTCCTTAAAAGCCGACTCAAAACTGGTGTTTCCTCTCAAGCTTTCAGCAAAAAATGCTTGACCAAAATACGTCATCTCAGCCGTATTGGTACAACCAAACGATGCCTTATCAGCGGCTGATGCCGTTATCACCACTGTGGTCGGAGACGCTAGTTCATCGATGAATGATCCCGAATAACAAGAAGATACCACAATCACACGCCAGCGAATACCTGAGGCGTCCAGTGCTTCACGAAGCCATGCAGCATCTAGATTATCCATCGCGATTGGCGGATTCGCTAACTGAACGATATCCTCGTTACCATGTGAGGATAGCGTGAGAAATAACACGTCTTCATCGGCATTCATCTGCTGACCAATTCTTTTTAAGCCGCGTAGGATACTGGTCTTGGTCGCAATCGGTTCATCGAGCCAACTATACATATTGTTAATAAGGGCAAGCGAATGACCGCTGGTACCAAAGCGCACATCGAACAGCTCACGTACTTTATTAATCTCCGAGCGAAAAACGTTCTGATCAGAAAAGCCCGCCACACCCATAAAATACCAGTCGGTTTTGCCATCGACACTTGGATCAATACCGTCCAGCGCTTGTTGTAACAGCCTTGGTTGCTCGTACAATGCGGCTTCTGCTAACACAGGCTCTACGGGAATTTGCTTAAATATGGGCTGATCAGCGACATTGCGCTGCCAAATCGTCAACAGTGCCACTGCGCCTACCAGCACAATAATACGCTCCCACCATGGTGTGCGCAGGCGACGAGAAAAAATCCACAATAAGGCAAGCGTCTGCCATAAGAACAGCACTAAAAACAGAATGGGTAAAAATGAATAACTCCAGTCCGGCAGCCAACCATAACTGCCAAAAAACTGCACCAGACTTTGTAACAATGCCGACAAGGTGTCAGCAACCAACCATAGCACCACCGGCACAAAAACCAGCGCTTGATTGCCCGCGCGCCTAGCCAAAATGATACCACTCAATAAGATAATCATCGGCCAGATTAAATAACTGACCAACCCTTGCTCATTAAAAATACTGCCACTTTCGGCAGCCAGCCACGAAAAAAGCACGTTACTACCAAGTGCCAATAGCGCGAATACCGCAAACTGAATAAAGGTGGGCTTAACCCAAGAAAACGCCCGTGTTGACCCCACCAGCATCCATAAGGTTGCAATAATATTGGCAGCGAAATTAAGTGAAAAGCGCTGAAGCGATACGGTTTTTAGCGACGCAAGTGACAAAGACTTAGACCTCTAGCCAGTCGAAAGAAATAAAGCGAGCCAATAATAAATTTTTGATGCAGCAGCCGTTTCATAGTATTCAATTGCATTTTTACGCGGCTGACACAAATCTATTTTATATTTGACTCACTATAGAATAATTATAAGAAGCGAATAGCGTAAACCAATGGTCTAGAATCAATGTTCTATACTCAATAGTCTAGCTTGCTAATCTATCGCGATTGTAACGGATTGTCGGTTAAGAGGATAAGGCTGATTTGTAAAAAATCGCTTAAATCAAGGCAGAAATAGCATAAAAAAAGGAGACCTTGAATACAAGATCTCCTTTTATATCAAAGCATTCTACCAAACCATAAACATTATCTCATCAATAGCTCATTGACGCGTTTTAGATAAGCAGCGGGGTCGTCTAATTGACCGCCATCTGCTAACAATGCTTGGTCAAAAATCACTTGCGCCAGCTTGTCAAAATCGATGTCAGACTGCTCGCTACTCTCTAACTTTTTAATCAATGGATGATCAGGGTTGACCTCGAGCGTCGGCTTACTCGCTGGGACATCTTGACCCATTTGCTGGAGCATTTGAATCATTTGCGGTGACAACTCACCTTCACCAACGACTAGGCAGGCTGGGCTATCGACCAAGCGTGTAGACACTTTCACGTCTTTAGCACGCTCGCCTAATGCTGCTTTTAGCTTATCAACCACAGGCTTCATGGTCTCTTGCGCTTTCTCAGCTTCAGCCTTTTCAGCTTCGTCCTGCAAGTCGCCCAAATCAACCGCACCTTTGGCGATGTTTTGTAGCGGGGTCTCATCAAATGAGGTCAAGAAGTTCATCGCCCATTCATCGACACGGCTGGTCATCAAGATAACTTCGATGCCTTTTTTCTTAAATAGCTCAAGTTGTGGGCTGTTCTTTGCCGCCGCCAAGTTGTCAGCCGTTATATAATAGATGGCCTTTTGCCCATCTTTCATACGCGCTTTATAGTCTTCAAAGCTGGTGGTCACACTATCTTGGGTGCTGGTCGCATAACGTAGCAATTTGGCAATGCGTTCCTGATTGCCCATATCTTCGCCCAGTCCTTCTTTGATGACATCACCAAACTCAGCGTAGAACTGCGCGAACTTCTCTTGCTTATCACTGTCTTCGCTATTAGCAAGGCTAGCTAGCAAGGTCAAAATACGGCGCGCATTACCATCACGGATAGACTTCACATCACGCGATTCTTGCAATAGCTCGCGGCTGACGTTCAATGGCAAGTCAGCTGAATCAATCACCCCTTTGACAAAGCGCAGATACATTGGTAGCAGCTGCTCTGCCTCGTCCATGATAAAGACGCGTTTGACGTACAGCTTAAGCCCATGTTGCTGCTCGCGCGTGTATAAATCTACCGGCGCTTTTTTTGGGATATATAATAGCTGCGTATACTGCACGCGGCCTTCGACACGATTATGCGTCCATGCTAGTGGCGCATCCATATCATAAGAGATGTTTTTATAAAAATCGACGTACTCATCATCTTCAATCTCAGAGCTTGAGCGTGTCCACAGCGCGCTGGCCTTATTAATGGTTTCCCATTCGTCAGTCAACACCATCTCGCCGCCAGCAGAGGCTTGTTCATCAGCGTCGCCTTCTTCTTTTACATCTTCTTGCCAAACTTCTTTACGCATTTGAATCGGCAAGCTGATGTGGTCTGAGTATTTATTCACCAAACGCTTGATTTTACCGCGATCTAGATAATTGTCTTCGCCCTCACTATATTGCTCTTTTAAATGCAAAGTAATGGCAGTGCCGCGCGTCGCTTTATTGATCGGCTCAACGGTAAAGCTGCCCGTACCATCTGATACCCAGCGTACGCCTTGATCAGTAGGCTCGCCTGCTTTACGTGATTCTACGCTAATCGTATCTGCCACGATAAAGCCTGAATAGAAACCAACGCCAAATTGACCAATCAATTGACCTTCTTGCTTTTGCGATTCAGACAGCTTGTCTAAGAATGCTTTGGTACCTGATTTGGCAATCGTTCCTAAGTTTTCGATGGCATCCGCTTCATTCATACCGATACCATTATCAGTAAAGGTAATGGTTTTGGCGTCTTCATCAACAGCAATGCGAATACGTAGCTCGCCATCGTCTTCGTACAAACTGTCATCATTGGTGGCTTCAAAGCGCAGCTTATCGCAAGCATCGGAGGCGTTTGAGACCAACTCACGGACAAAAATATCGGCATTAGAATACAGAGAATGCGTCACTAAATGTAGCAACTGCGCCACTTCTGCTTCAAAAGTATGTTTTTTTAGTTCAGGGCTGCTTTTATTAACGTTGATGTCATCAGCATTTTTATTAGCCGCTTGGGTCTGTTCACTCATAAAAAACTCCTTTAATTTATGTCAAAAACTTATTGTAAAACAGCAGCAGTCAAACCATTTTTGCTCAAATGAATATGAGAAAAGCACGATTTGGATACCGCTAAGCTGTTTATACTAATAGGGGCGCAGCGGAAAATTTCAAGCTAAAAAGTTCAATTCAACAAAAACACCGCCCTAGTTTCCTAAAGCGGTGTTTTTGTATCAGCAATCTATTGGCATAATGTTTAGGGCGTGTCCTCATTTTAAAAATGGTGATAAAAATGAGGTAAATTGCAGTCAAACAAGGAAAATAGTGCAGATAATATCGAGATATTACCTAGCTATTTGACGATGTTTGGCAAGATTTAACCATTTTTAGCCCATTTAGATTGCTATCGGTTGAATTGAGGACACGCCCTAGAATATCAAGGTTGATAACTGCCTAAATCATTAATAACCGTCTGAATAATTATAAGCAACTAGGTAAATCACGGGCAGGATCAGTCGCGCGCGCTGCCATTGCGTCCTCGACCGTTAGGCCTAATGCCTTGGCCACGCCTGCGCCATAAGCGGGGTCACACCAATTACAGTTGCGAATATGGCGATACTGAATAAAGTCAGGCACACCTGATAGGTTGCCAGCAGTATTTTCAAACAGTACTTGTTGCTGCTCAGCGCTCATCAAATTAAACAGCGCTCTAGGTTGGCTGAAATAATCGCTGTCGTCTTCGCGGAAATCATAATGCGCGGCATCGCCATCAATCTTTAATGGTGGCTCAGCATAGTCAGGCTGCTCTTGCCACTGGCTAAAGCTGTTTGGCTCATAGTGCGGACGACTGCCGTAGTTATCATCGACGCGTCCTTGACCATCACGATGATTGCTCATCACAGGGCAACGTGGCTTATTCACCGGAATCTGCTGATGATTGACCCCAACACGATAACGCTGTGCATCAGCGTAGTTAATCAAACGATTTTGTAGCATTTTATCTGGTGAGACGCTAATACCTGGTACTAGGTTACTTGGCGCAAATGCGGCTTGCTCCACATCGACAAAGTAGTTGTCAGAGTTTTTGTTTAATTCAAACTCGCCCACTTCGATCAGCGGATAGTCGCCTTTTGGCCAGACCTTGGTCAAGTCAAACGGGTGATAAGGGACAGTGTCAGCCTCAGCTTCTGGCATGATTTGCACATACATTTTCCACTTCGGGAAGTCGCCATTTTCGATGGCATCGTACAGATCTTTTTGATGACTTTCACGATCCATACCAACGACATCCGCCGCTTCTGCATCGGTCAAGTTTTTAATGCCTTGTTGCGTGCGGAAATGGAATTTTACCCAAAAACGCTCATTGGCTGTATTCCAAAAGCTGTAGGTATGCGAGCCAAAACCATGCATGTGTCGATACGATGCGGGCAGACCGCGATCACTCATCACGATAGTAACCTGATGAAATGCCTCTGGCAGTAAAGTCCAAAAATCCCAGTTATTGGTCGCCGAACGCATATTGGTACGTGGGTCGCGTTTAACGGCTTTGTTTAAATCTGGAAACTTGCGAGGATCACGTAAAAAGAACACTGGCGTATTGTTGCCGACCATGTCCCAGTTGCCCTCTTCGGTATAGAACTTCAACGCAAATCCGCGAATATCACGCTCGGCATCAGCCGCACCGCGCTCGCCTGCCACCGTACTAAAGCGCGCAAACATCTCCGTTTGCTTACCGACTTCGCTAAAAATATCAGCGCGGGTATATTTGGTAATGTCATTAGTGACGGTAAAGGTCCCAAATGCGCCGGAGCCTTTGGCATGCATACGGCGCTCTGGAATCACTTCACGGACAAAGTTACCCAATTTTTCATTTAGCCAAATATCTTGTGCCAATAGTGGTCCACGCTTGCCGGCGGTAAGACTGTTTTGGTTGTCAGCAACTGGTGCGCCATTGCCCATGGTCAATTGGGTCGGTGCGTAAGGACATTTTTTAGCGCTCATTTCATTGCTCATAGTGATACTCCTTTGAAAGTTAAATGCATTAAAGTACAAAATCTATTCTGAATAAGCCTCAAGCAACAGTTCCAGAATAGTTGTCAGCATGTTCGAAAAACGGATTGTTTTTTTCATAGGTAATGTCTAATTGGTGGTCAGATTCTGTTATTGAATGCTATTACAACCGATTACCATTTATTTGTATAATTAATTAATTACATGCTTTGGTTTTGTTTTTCAGAACAATCTGGCTTGTTTTGACCGATTTAAATTGCTTTACTTCTTTGGGTAACTTTGATTAAAAGCTAGGGCGTGTCCTCATTTTACAAATGGTCATAAAAATGAGATAAATTGCAGTCAAATGAGGAAAATAGCGCAAATAATATCGAGATATTAATCAGCTATTTGACGATGTTCGGCAAGATTTAGCCCATTTAGATACAATCGCTTGAATTGAGGACGCGCCCTAGTTATTTACATACTGCTTAGCAATTAACGAGGCATGGGACGAATTGTCAAAATCTGCTCGCTACGACCAAAAGGCCCATGTATATCGTGTAATACGGCACTGGTAAGCCCTATTCCGTCAGCGCCATACTGTTGTACAGCTTCAATGCCAAGCCAACGACCCTGCGGTGAGCGATGCATATGAATCTGCAAATCTGTATTGGGAAACATCCATTCCAACGTTGTGAGGCCAAGGCCAAGCCGTGGTACTACACCATTCGCAGTGTCGACCATACCCAATAAATGCACCAAATCATCTGTTGGCTCACCTGCTACCATTTCAACATCATTGGTGATCCAGACCATACCACGACCAGCACGGCGATCGGCATCAGTGACTAAGCGCACTGTTTCAATAAAACCACCTGGCCAACCTTTCATCCCATCCCAGTCCGCTAACTCTTCAGGTTGATACTGCGCTTTTTTGTCCTCTAGCCCTGCAATCTCGCTGGTATCTTGCGTCATTAATCGCCATGCACGTGCAATAATTGCATCACGACCGCCACTACTCATGACCGCCTCAACCAGCTCAATAGTTTTACCCGGACGAATACAACGAGTGGTAATGGTAAAGTCATCAAAGGGTATCAGTCCCAAGATGTCAAGGCTAATACGAGCAATACGCGTATTTGCTTGCGGGGCATATTTACTGAGCTCAGCGGTCAGTATTCCTGTGGCTGGTGCCATATGTTGCTCATGCTCATTCCAAGCACCTTGGACGTTCTTCGTTGGTTGGTAATAGGCGACTACCACACCATCGTCTTGCTGCTCGCGTTTAATAAAGTTGTAATAAGCTGACATGGATATCCTTGATTTTCAATCGAATCCCTCTCATTCATCCAGCGCTTTTGACTGCCGTGAGAAGTGGTGATGGTTATATAAAAAATACGCTTTACCAGAGCGTGTTAAACAGCCGCTGGTAATTTTTAGACTGCGCTTACCTTTACTGTTTATTTAGTAAGCGCTTGCTTTCTCATAGTAAGCAGCGTGCGACTCTTAGCCATTATAAAGAGGAAAAAAGCCATGATGGCAATGAGAACAGCATATAACAGACTATAATCCTTCATAAATTGCGCGGTGTTGAGAACCAACATCGATATCAGTACGACAATGACCAGCATGTTGATTTTCAATTGCTTATTAATGTCTTCAACAGAGGCTTCTGCCAGTACGAATTTATTTTTCTGTTTTTTCATGTTATTTACCCACTTGTGTGACCGGAATACGTAACGCTTTGGGCAAGCTGAAAGTAACGTTTTCTTCGATCCCTGATAGCTCACTCGGTAAATCACCACCCCAATCCTGTAGCTGCTGCAACACTTCTTGAATCAATACTTCTGGCGCTGAAGCCCCTGCGGTGACACCCACACTGTCGATACCGTCGAACCAGCTGTTATCCATTTCGCTAGCATTGTCTATCAAGTAAGCACGGCAGTTCATCCGCTCTGCCAATTCACGCAAGCGATTGGAGTTTGATGAGTTTGGCGAACCGACCACCAATACTATCTCGCAGCGACTGGCCAAGTCTTTGACCGCATCTTGGCGGTTTTGGGTGGCGTAACAGATATCGTCTTTACGCGGCCCTTCGATACTAGGGAACTTGTCACGCAAGGCATCGATGACGCGAGCTGTATCATCCATCGATAAGGTCGTTTGGGTCACGAATGCCAAACGCTCGCCATCCTGCACAGTTAGCTTTGCGACATCGGCTTCATTTTCGACCAGATGAATCTCCCCACCATGGCGACGATTAAAGCGTCCCATCGTGCCTTCTACTTCAGGATGACCTGCATGGCCGATCAATACCGCATCCATGCCATCTTGGGCAAATTTAGCGACTTCGATATGTACTTTGGTAACGAGCGGGCAAGTGGCATCAAAGACGGTCAGGTCACGACGCGTCGCCTCATCTTCGACCGCTTTTGAGACCCCATGCGCCGAGAAAATGACAATGGCTCCATCCGGCACTTCATGTAGCTCTTCGACAAATACGGCACCGCGATTGGCCAAATCCGAGACCACGAATTTATTATGGACGACTTCATGACGGACATAAATAGGGGGCTCAAAGCGTATCAACGCTTCGTTGACAATCGCAATCGCACGATCAACACCAGCACAAAATCCACGTGGATTGGCAAGATAAATTTGCATAAGATGGCCTATCATTAGATAATTTGTATTTATAGCTTAACGTCAAAAGTTTAACGTTCAAAAGTTGGGATGCATTCAATACCCTACTTTAGCATAATTTGCTTTTATTGCCTTTTAAAATACTACCGTGCAGTCGTAATAGACACAGTTAATCTTTAAAAAATAACGGTTGGTCTTTAAAAAATAAAAGTACCAAAAGCAGTTTATAATTATACAGCGGTTACGGTTTCTCTAACCTTACATGATGGCATTTTATATTTTTACCAGCCTTTGACGCTTTGGCGGTTTACTAACACACACTTTACTAAGACGTACTCCATCAGGACGCACTCCATTAGGAAACATTGTATGACAGGTTCATTATTTATTATTACCGCCGCCTCCGGCACGGGCAAAACTTCATTGGTAAAGCAGCTACTTGCCACCACCAATGACTTGACCGTCAGTGTGTCGCACACGACTCGTGCCCCGCGTCCCGGTGAAATTGATGGTCATCATTATCATTTTACTGATGTTGATACATTTGTGGCTGCTATCGGTGACAATAAATTTTTGGAACACGCCGAAGTGTTTGGTAATTATTATGGCACCTCAGAACAAAGCGTGCGTGCGCAGTTAGACGCCGGTGTCGATGTGATTTTGGAGATTGACTGGCAAGGGGCGCTACAAGTCAAAAAAATATTTACCGATGCGACGATGGTTTTTATTCTGCCGCCAAGTATTGCTACTTTACGCCAGCGCTTATCGACTCGCGCGCAAGATACCCTGGAAGTCATAGAGCAACGCCTAGCGGGCGCGGTAACAGAGATGGCGCAATACGTGAATTTTGATTTTGTCATTATTAATGACAATTTCGAAGTCGCCTTGACTGAGCTAAAGGCCATTATCGTCGCCGATAGACAGACCTTAAAACGTCAACAGCAGCGTTATCATCGCACCATTACCAACTTACTCAATCCCAAAGTAGAAGAGTAACCGGAAAAATAGGTGAAGGCTAAAATCGCACTATCTGCCCTCTTATCTGAGCATTGTGCGCGCCGCCTTCGATATAAGTAGCAGCAGACATAAAAAGCAACCACCTACCTAGGCAAAAAATGCTACAATGTCTAGCTATTCCCCTTTATATTTTTGATATTATTTTTATTGAGTGGCGGGCCATGCCCGTGACTGATAAAAACAACCGAGGTAGCTATTTATGGCACGAGTGACGATTGAAGATTGTTTGGATAATGTTGATAATCGCTTTGAGCTGGTTTTGGTCGCAAGTAAGCGCGCCCGTCAGTTGGCCAAAGGTATCGCTGAGCCGTTGGTTGAAGTCGATAACGACAAGCCTACGGTACTGGCTCTACGTGAAATTGCTGCTGGCAAAATCACCCGCGACATTCTAAATCAGCCAGAGCATAACTTTGCCACGAGCTCACTAGACTTAGCATTGTCAGGCGATCATAGCTTTTAATAAGAACGGCTCGAAACGCATCTGCATATCGATGATAAAACCACAGCTTATGCTGTGGTTTTTCGTTTATACAAGTGTTCTTTTGCCGATTACCAATGCCATTTATACCCGAAATCGTACCATTGGGTTGGAATTTATGAATTTTTTCCTAGCACCTGTGCTTAGCAGTTGACATTGAAGGCGATTTACGATTAATTAGAGGGTGGTCTAGCCTTTCTACTGCTCTCTATTATAATTATCGCGCTCTTTTACAATGATCGTTTTCTTTTATGATATGGTCGCTGCAATTTAAAAGCGTGACAGTATCAACCTTGTGAACGATACGCTAGTACAGCTTGCATGCGGTTGCATTTATATCCATATATCCATGCACCGATATTATTTTTTATAAGATAGATTAGGGCGAGTCCTCATTTTAAAAATGGTCATAAAAATGAGATAAATTGCCGTCAAATGAGGAAAATAGCGCGAATAATATCGGGATATTAATCAGCTATTTGACGATATTTGGCAAAATTTAGCCATTGTTAGCCCATTTAGATACAATCGCTTGAATTGAGGACATGCCCTAGTATTCATTCAGTCACCATTTACCTTAACAGCGCTCAATCAATGATAGATAATGGAAAATAGGATCGTCACTTTATGAGTCAAACCCTCCCCAAACTCAGTCATCACCTAGTCGATGATGCTCAATATAATTTGCTCCGTTCAGTTGGCTATCTGACTGCTGCTGAACGCCGTGACATTATTGATGCTTGTGAGTTCGGCGATATTGCGCACATTAAAGACAAGCGTAAATCAGGGGAGCCATATATTACTCATCCGATGGCGGTCGCTGAGATATTGGCGGGCTTTCGCTTAGATCGAGATACAATTATTGCGGCGATTTTACATGATACGGTCGAAGATACCGAGGTCAGTGATGAGCAAATTGAGCAGCGTTATGGCAAAGTCGTGGCGAGGCTGGTCGATGGGGTCACCAAACTAAAATCCTCGTCTCATAATAAGCAACAGAATAAAGCTGCTACCTTTCATAAAATCCTGACGGCTACCCTTGCTGATCCACGAGTGCTCATTATTAAGTTGGCCGACCGCTTACACAATATGTCGACGCTGGATGCGGTACGTCCCGAAAAACAGCGCACCACGGCGCAAGAGACATTAGATTTTTATGTGCCATTTGCCCGTCTGATGGGTCTCAATGACATTGCCGATTATATCGAGGTGCTATGTTATCGAAATCTTGATTCTGGGATGTATAACAAGATTTCGGATAAGCTACTGCAACATGGGCTGGGACGAAACTTCCAAAGAGAAACCATTCATAGCTATCTGACTATTGTCTTAAATAATCTAGGGCTCAATGGCCTCGTGAAAGTATTAGACAATCGTGTGGTGATATATCGGCAGTTTTTCCGCAATCGCGGTGAGATTAATGCCCTGCTCCGTCACTACGCTTTTGAGATTGTGCTCGATAGTATCGAAGAATGTGACAAGCTTGCTTATTACCTAATCAAAAAATATCAGATCGATGACGGCCATATCGCTGACAATATTCGGCGTCCATTACCAGGTGGCAACCAATCACTGACCCTTATTTATGAGCGCGATAACGACTTTGTAAAAGTCACTATCTTGACCAAACAGATGCAAAATGCGGCAAGGCTGGGCGTCATTGGCGCAGAACACGCCTCCGATGTCAGCCAATCAGTCATTCAAGCATCGCTGCGCAATATGAAGGACTTGGTGGATGAGGACAGCCTTAATCAACACAGCCCTGACTTTACCGCTGCGGTCTCGACGATTAATGAGCTGATGGATTATTTGCATTCAAGCAAAATCATCTGTTATAGCCCAAAAGGTCGTGCCTATGAGCTACCGCAAGGAGCCACAGCGCTTGACTTTGCCTACGCTGTTGGACCTATGGTCGGCAATGTCGCCGTTGGTGCCAATATCGATGGTAAAAAGGCCAAGCTGGGTACGGTGGTCAAAAACGGTCAATTGGTCGAGATAGAAGTGAATAGCCACTCGGAACCAAAAGCCGAATGGTTAGGATTTGTGGTAACCAATAAAGCTCGTGAAGAGATTTTACGTTGGTTTAAAGATTTATCTGCAGCTGATAAGCAGCACCACGGTCAACAAGCCTTGGATCGCGCGCTAAAAACCTATCAAAAAAGTCTCGATGATTTAACCGATAGCGACTGGAAAAACTTGACAGAATGGCGCGGTCTGGCAGAAAAAAGTGCGCTATTTGAGCAGATCAGCTCGGGTACGCTATTGCCTCAGCTGGTAGTCACGCGGCTATTTAGCGATGAAGTCAGTGACTTGCAGGCCAAAGAACACAGCGATGATACGGCGCAACCGCAGCAATTGATCGTCAACGCCTCAGGGGTTGAGCTTGATTTTGCCAATTGCTGTCATCCGATCTATGGCGACCCTATCGTTGGCCATTTATCGCGTCATGGCTTGGTGGTACATCGCCATAAATGCTTTTCGCTCGATGATATTCGTAAGGACAACCCTTACCAAGTGATACAGCTGCGCTGGCGCAATGATAAGGCTATCAAACAAAATGAGTCCGGTGAGCACGCTAGCAAAGTCCGTTTTTCGGCTTATTTAAAGCTGTCTCTTGCCCTCAGCGACGAACAAATTAGCGAGGTTATCTACCATCTGCGCCAGTTAAATATGGGGGTCGAAACGGTCGATGTGCGCCATACTGACACCATCATCCATATTGTGGTGCGTAGTCGCAATCACTTAGCACAAGGCATTCGCGAGCTGCGCTCACTACTGGGATTTCCTAATATTATGCGACTTTATCAGCTATAGCTATAAGCGCTATTAATGCTTAATACCTAACTTTTTTGCTGATTGAAGAAGCACTAAACCCTTATAGAGTTAGCCTTAATTTTTAGAAAAAACCAAAATAATGATAAACTTTGCTACTTCGTTTTTAGTCAGTAAATCCAATCAATCAAACGAAAAAAATACGTTAAGGATATAATATGAGTCGTCAAACCATTCAAACAGATAAAGCTCCTGCCGCTGTTGGTACTTACTCACAAGCAGTAAAGGTCGGTAACACCGTCTATATCTCAGGTCAGCTTGGTTTTGATCCTGAAACCATGGAACTGCGCGAGGGTTTTAAAGCACAGGCTGAGCAAGTGTTTGAAAACATTAAAGCCATTTGTGAAGCCGCGGGTGGCAGTCTAAATGACGTGGTTAAATTCAATGTATCTTTGACTGATTTGAATGACTTTGCCACCTTAAACGAGGTATTCATTGCCAACTTAAGCGAGCCATACCCTGCCCGTGCAGCGGTACAAGTAGCCGCACTACCTAAAGGCGGTGTGGTTGAAATTGAGTCTATACTATACATTGAATAATACGGAAGTTATTACACTGAATGCTTAAGTGAATGCGTCAAAATAACGGTTGTTAGCGTAAGCCCAAATATCATTATTTGGGCTTACTGTTATTATCCTCATCGAGTTTATTATTTAGATACCCAAAAGTTAGGAATGCATTTTATGTTGGTACAAGTTGCGCTGCCTGTGCCCCTTTATCGGGTATTTGATTATAGCCTACCGGCAGATATGAACATTTCACTAAATGAGGCTGCATCACAACTACCGCCAATTGGTAGCCGCGTCGAGGTATCATTTGGTCGTCAGACTTTAATTGGTATCGTCATTGCTCATATCGCTGCAGCAGATAGCAGCGTACCAATAAAAAAACTCAAACCTATCAATAAGTGCTTAGATGCCGAGCCGATTTTGGACGCCAGCATGCTAAAGCTGGCTTATTGGCTGGCGAGTTATTACCACTATCCACTCGGTGATGTATTAGCAGTCATCTTGCCCACCCTCGTTCGTCAAGGCAATCCGCTAGACTTATTGATTACCCATTGGCGAATTTTGCCGCATGCGAATGATGATGACTTTCGTGCCAATGCCAAAAAACAAAAGCAGCAATTCGATATGCTTAAACTGCATGGCGAACGCGGTGCGAGTGAAGATACTTTGTTGTTGGAAGGCATGCAAAGAGCCTTCTTAAAGACGCTGGAAGAAAAAGGCCTTATCGAACGCTATATTGAGCCAAAACAAGCACCTGCCCCTGTCAAACTCGCGAAAATGCCACTTGATCTGAACGATGAGCAACAGCTTGCTGTCGACGCTATCATTGCTGCCCACGAAGCTAAGCGCTACACGGGATTTTTATTAAACGGTATTACCGGTAGTGGCAAAACCGAAGTTTATTTGCAAGCG
The DNA here is from genome assembly GCF_000511065.1 of Psychrobacter sp. TB67. NCBI lineage: Bacteria > Pseudomonadati > Pseudomonadota > Gammaproteobacteria > Moraxellales > Moraxellaceae > Psychrobacter > Psychrobacter sp. TB67. The sequence goes on along the minus strand of NZ_AYYA01000055.1, from coordinate 244,497 downwards.
ATGCAAGCGGTCTTAGAAGCCGGCAAGCAAGTTTTGATTTTGGTGCCAGAGATTGGACTCACGCCGCAGACGCGCGCGCGCTTTGCCAGTCGCTTTGCCGCTCATATTGTCTTATTGCATTCGGGTATGAACAATACCCATCGCCTACAAGGCTGGCAAGATTGCCGTACCGGTCATGCGCAAATTATCATTGGAACGCGCTCAGCGGTGCTCTATCCCTTTGCAGATTTGGGCTTAATTGTGGTTGATGAAGCGCATGATGGCTCCTATAAGCAGCAAGATACGCTGCGCTATCATGCCGCTGACGTCGCGCTTTATCGCGGATTACAAGCCAATATCCCCGTCGTACTTGGGACCGCCACCCCGTCTCTTGAGCATCTAAAACTGGTCGATGACGGTAAACTGGTAGAGTGCCAATTGCAAACTCGCCCCGGTAATGCCAAGCTTGCCAGCATGCAGCTGATTGATGCGCGCCTGCAAAGTACGCATCAACAAACGACGAACGAAGGCGCACGCTATGATACTGGTCTGACCGATGCGCTTATCGGCGCAATACGGCAAACACTAGAGGCTGGCGATCAAGTATTAATATTTTTAAATCGTCGCGGCTATGCACCAGTTTTGCTATGCGAAGCTTGCGGTTGGCAAGCAGATTGCCCGCGCTGTGATGCCCATTTAACTGTCCATTATAATAGCCAATCGCCATCTAATTCCTATTCAAGCAGCTCATATTTAAAATGCCACCATTGCGATTGGCAAGCCTATATTCCAACGGTTTGTCCTGATTGTGGCAGTCAAAATTTGGATGCCAAAGGAATGGGCACTACAAGGCTCAGCGAAAACTTGCATGCGATTTTTGCCAATCCGCAAACCAGTAAAGAGCTTTACCCTATTATCCAAATCGATCGCGATACCACCAGACGTAAAGACAGCTGGGAGAATATCTATCAACGTATCAATGAAGGCAAGCCTGCCATCTTAGTTGGTACGCAAATGGTCGCCAAAGGTCATCATTTTCCTAATGTTACGCTTGTTTGTTTGCCCAATGCTGATCGTGGCTTTTTATCAGCCGATTTTCGCTCACCGGAACATACTGCACAACTCATGATTCAAGTCGCAGGGCGTGCCGGTCGCGGTGATAAATCGGGGCGCGTATTGATTCAAACGCTGCAGCCCGATAATGAGCTGTTATTAAAATTGGTAAAAGATGGTTATCTGTCATTTGCTCGTGAGCTATTGCAAGAGCGTAAAATGATGGGCTTGCCGCCGCATAGTTATGCTGCCCTAATACGCTGTGAAGGCAAAACCCTTGCCGCCACGACGCAAGCGCTTAAAGATGCGATTGCTATTTTGCCAAATGGGCATAATCTTGCTGTCCTCGGTCCTATCGATGCGCCAATGAGTAAAAAGAACAGTCGCTACCACGTGCATTTACTGCTGTTAGGCAAAGACAGACAGCAATTGCATCGGGTATTACATCACTGGTGGCAACCTGTACTTACCTTGCCAAGCGCCAAATATCTGAAGCTGACCTTGGATATTGACCCTGTTGGTTGGTAATATCCAATTTCTTAGCATGGTCCTTTAACTCGAATCATCACGCTATAGTCGGTACTAAATAAAATGGATACGTTATCTGACAACGTGAAACTGGTACGAATTTTTCTAGCTTGCTGTGCCTACGCCGACAGAGGCTACAAAAAATTCATTCCAGTTTCACTGTATCTTCTTTATGTGGAGCTGACTATATAGATATAGCTTACAGTCACTAACCAACGCTTTTCAAAATAGGCATTTCATCGTTTACCGCCTAGATACAGCAAGCATTTATTAAATGTGCTAAATTATTTATATCTGTCTGGTTTTTATACAGCAAGCACAGCTTTATAAGCAATCAAATTTCACCTTCTATCATCCTGAGTGTTGTTATGAATCAAAATCACCCAAAATCTGAAAAGAATGACCATTCTCATGAGAATACTGCGGCTGATAATCATAAGCACGGTCAAAAGGATGCAGAAGGTCATTATATTAAAGACAGTTATACTGATAATAATCAAGACAATCACGACCACGATGAACACCTAGAACAGACAGTCGCACCGCGCGATACCAAGGGCTATCAGCGTACGTTACTCTTTAGCTTTGTCATTATTACTGGCTATATGTTTATCGAAGCCATCGGTGGCTGGCTCACGGGCAGTTTGGCGCTATTGTCTGATGCTGGTCATATGCTCAGTGACGCCGTAGCCCTTGGCGCGACGTTAATGGCGTTCAAAATTGGTGAAAAAGCAGCCACTCATCAAAAGACGTTTGGCTATAAACGCTTTGAGATTTTAGTGGCAACAGTCAATGGTGCGACGTTGGTTATTATTGCCATTATGATTTTTTATGAGGCGATTAAGCGCTTTAATTCGCCGCCTGAGATTGCGACCCAAGGCATGCTTATCGTTGCTACCATTGGTATGTTGGTCAACATTTTGGTCGCTTGGCTGATGCACCGTGGCAGTCGCGGCACAGATGCACATGGTCACAGTCATGCAGGTAGTAACAAGGACAGTCAAGGAAAAAATGCGGGTAAAGCACCGGTCAATCTGAATATGCAAAGTGCTTATTTGCATGTGTTAAGTGACTTAATGGGTTCGGTTGCCGCTATTGTTGCCGCGCTTTTGATGATGAGCTTTGGCTGGATTTGGGCGGATGCGGCGGCCTCGGTGATTGTCGCCATATTGATTTTGTTTAGTGGTTACCGCGTCGTCCGTGATTCGGTCCATATCTTGATGGAAGGTACGCCAGAAGGTATATCGCTAGTTGAGGTCGAAGACAAATTACTTGCCCACCCGCAAGTACGACAAGTCCATGATCTGCATGTTTGGAGTATCACCAGCGGTCTCAACGCCCTATCGTGTCACGTGGTCGTCGATGGCGAAATGAGTATTTATGAATCCAGTATCCTGATTACCAGTTTAGAGCAAAGCCTCCTTGAGCTTGATATTCACCATGCGACCATTCAGGTTGAAAGCTTAGCGCATCCGCAAACCAAGACGCATAGCGATGCTTTAGTTTGCGATATCTCACAGCAGGCGACTGATACCAATAGTCATATTGGTCACAACCATTAAGCGTAAGACATTAAACATAAGACATTAAATCATATAATTATCAATTAAGACGTCGCCTATCTGGTTGTTAGTTATGAGCGACGTTTTAATTGATATTTTTTTATAAAGTACTGGCAATAACGCAGTATTAGCCAAATTATCCACAGCGCTGTTATGAGCCAAGTACTTAGCCCGAGCCCCAACAGCGTCATGCGAATCCAAAAATCTAGCGCACCGTTCATGAGGTGCGGCAGATAAGCCGGTCCCATATTGGATGCCACTATTAACCAAAACCCAAATAGCAGCGCCAGTCCTGCACCGATAATCCTTAAAATTATTTTACCGACAGTTTCTAATAAGCCACGCCAGTTATCATATATGGACGAAGGAGGTGAATGATGATTCATAAAAAAGCGCCTAAAAAGTGGCTTAAAAAAGATAAATAAAAGACCTTTATTGCAAATCAGCTTATATCAGGCAGATTTTTATCATTGTAAGAGCATGTTAAAAATAATGGAAAATTTGGCCGCGCCGCCATATTTTTCCTATAAATTCTGTATACTTAAGGCTTAAAACCCTTATTCATAACCAATTGATGACCTTCTGCCATGTCGAGACGCTCAGCTCCTTTCGTTGCTCCTAGCTACATTGATGACCCTATCTCAAGTGAGGGTAAAAAGCATGCCAAAACATTGCTATCAACGCTGCAAGAAGACATTGCTAGCTTTCGAGATGCGCAGTTCCCGCCTGATATTTTGCGTCAAATCCGTGATATGCCTATTTATGAAGGCAATCTAGCCGAAGTCCAAGCCTATCAACAGCGTTGGCAGACGCTGCTCGAACGCGCGATGGCCTTTTATCCGGCGGCCAATCTACCGCCCGATTATCTGCCATTACCTGCCAGCCTCGAGATACCTCAATTTATCTATCATGTTCAGCGCCTGCATCTAACCAAAACTCATGCTAAAGAATCTAAGAGCTTTGGCTCAGTAGGTGCACTTACTGATAAATGCGGGGATTATAGCGCTGATGAGATTGCGCGTATGGCTGCCGTATTGGAGAAGGATGATGAGGCACGTTTGGTGGCGCATCGTGAATTTATTGACTTGCGTGCGTACGTCTTTTGCCGCGATAGTATGGGTGAGATGCTAGAGCCCGAACGTGTGCGCTTTTATCGCACTGGACTTATCGTTCATGCACTGCCCAATTTTAAGATGATAGACAGTCGGCAGACACCGCGTAAGCGTCGTAATGATGCTTATAACAATCCGCTTGCTGATAACGGCGTGTGGAAGATTTATCGCAAAAAATAAAGTATGCTAGCGTTATTTATTATTGTCCTTCTTGTTTTATATTGACTGTTTTACATTGCTTATTTTTTTGCCAATTTTGAGGATTCCAGATGTTCGCTGCCGCCGCCGGCTCACCAAATTTAATGTTACAAGCTACAATTTTCTTAGGAGCTGCCCTGCTCTTTGTACCCCTTGGCAAACGCTTTGGTATTGCGACCGTCCTTGGTTATTTAATCACCGGATTGATATTAGGACCAAGTGCGCTAGATGTGGCGGGCGACGCTGAGAGCTTATTACATTTTTCTGAATTTGGCGTGGTGATGCTGCTATTCATCATTGGTCTTGAGCTCCAGCCTTCACGGCTTTGGGCGCTACGCCGCTCAATATTCGTCCTTGGTGGCTTACAAGTCGGTCTGTCTGGCACCTTATTGATGAGTATCCTCTATCAATTTTTCTCCTTACCACTCGATACGGCTTTTATTGTCGGCTTCGGCTTAGCGCTCTCCTCCACCGCTTTTGTGCTACAAATACTGACCGAAAAACAGCAGCTATCTAGTACCCATGGTCGTGAAGCGTTTACCATCTTGTTATTCCAAGATATTGCCGTGATTCCCTTATTGGCGGTTATTCCATTTTTGTCAGGGGTGCGCGAGCAGAGCTACGACTTAATCTATTTCGGCAAAGTATTTGCGGTTTTCGCCGGACTTATTTTTGCTAGCCGCTATATCATCCGACCTTTCTTTAAATTTGTGGCATCTAGTGGCGCATCAGAATTATTAACCGCAGTTGCTCTATTTATCGTCATGGGCGTCTCTATTTTGATGGGGCAGATTGGTCTATCGATGGCGCTTGGTGCATTTTTGACTGGGGTTTTGCTGGCGGATTCGGAGTACCGTCACGAGTTAGAAGCCAGTATTGAACCTTTTAAAGGGTTATTACTTGGGCTATTTTTTATGTCGGTCGGAATGCTGACTGATGTCAAACTCATTTTGGCCAAGCCCATCTTTATTATCGGCTGTGCGATGGCATTGATGTTTATCAAGTTCAGTGTGGTCACCGCTATCGCAAAAATATCTGGCAATCGCTGGCCAACCAGTATCAGGTTAGGGGTTACTCTTGCTCAAGGCGGTGAATTTGCATTTGTTTTGTTCAGTGTGGCCACCGCTCAAAATGTCTTGCAACCTGAGCTGGCAAACACCCTAAACCTCATTGTGACCATCTCTATGGCGCTGACGCCGCTGGCATTCTTATTATTAGAAAAAATAGGAGAGCCGTTATTCGCCAAAAGCAAACCCAGCCGTGAGTACGATACCATTCCTGATCATGAGCATCAGGTTATTATCGCTGGTTTTGGTCGTGTCGGTCAGATTATCGGTCGCGTATTACGCATGCACAATATCGAATTTACAGCCATCGAACGCTCCGCCAATCGAGTGGATTTCGTCCGGCGCTTTGGTAACCAAGTCTATTACGGCGATCCAAAAAACCCTGAGATATTGCGCGCCGCTGGTATCAAAAAAGCCCGCGTCTTTATTCTGGCGATTGACGACCTAGAGCGCTCTATTACCACCGCTCAATACCTGCGCAAAAACTACCCTGACTTAATTATCTTGGCACGCGCTCGTGACCGACAGCACTATTACCGTCTCCGTGAAGTTGGGGTTCGTCATATCTGGCGTGAGACTTATTTATCGTCTTTAGATATGTCGCGTGAGTCCTTGCAGCTGCTTGGCATCTCTCCTGAAAAAGCGCGCGAAACCGTGCAAACTTTCCGTGACTATGATGATGATTTGATTGAGCGTCAGCAAGCCATCTATGATGATGAGGCCAGCCTGATAGAGTCAGTACAGTCCTCAATGACAGAGCTTGAGAGCTTATTCGATGAGGATATTGGTAAGGCACGTAAGATGGACTTGAGTGAGTTCTCTGACGCCCTAAAAAACCAAGCCGCGCCCGTTGATGAAAACTAGAATATCGCTACTAACCCCAAAGGATAATTGCCGTTTAATCCGGTGAGCAGTTTGGCGGCGCAAGTTTTTCATTTAGCGAGCTGGTACATTGCCAACTGTTGCTATCTTTCACATGATAAAAAGCGACTGTTTGCTCATTGAGATAACGCAGTGGGAATTTAACGTTATGAATCGTTCCTATGACGGCACAATCTGTTTTAGGAACGCCCGGCACTTGAGTATCAATACGCATCAGCACCTGCGGATCATCTATGTTAAATGGCAAATTAATGGGACACTGCCCGGTCTGTTGGTAAATGACCGCCACACGATTCTGCGTCGTCTTGGTGATGTCATAAGCATTAAACAATACCTCATTGGCTTTTGGCTTCGCAATAATAGGTAAAAACTGCACCTTAATCACCAATAAAGCAAAAGCAAAGAGCCCAAATCCCAAGCCCAAACCAAACAAACTGACCCCGCCCTCTCGGCGCAGATGTGCTTGCTGCGCCGCCTCGTCTCGCGGATAATCCTCAATCGCATCAGCGATTTCGCGCCGTGCCATCCGGTAGTAATAAGCGTCTGTCCAACGTGCCACCATAGACGCCCAAAACAGCCAAATAATCGCCGCAATACCCAGTCGCGTTGCCATTTGATATGCATCTGGAATATAAGACATCGCTACAAATTCAAAAGTGACCAGCACAATAGCAACATTAAGCTGAATAAAAGACCAGCCTGCTACGCTGTAAACAATTGCATCCATATAGCGCTTGCGATATAACAGCCAAGGAAAAGTAATAAAAAATGCGGCCCAGTGCCATTTTGGCGACAGATAACCTTGCTCATCAAACTCTGAGAAGCGCTTGAGATAATAGCGCTGGGTACGATGACTGATAAACCATTTATCCAACTGCTCACGCTTGGCAGCTGTCAGCTGTTCTTGGTAAAACGGTGGTGGCGAGTCCGTCTCAATAAATAACATGGTGACAAGCCTTACTTATTATTAAGCATAAATGTTAACGCGCGGATTTTTATATCTTTTTTTATTCAACGATTCTCATTAAGTGGTTATTTTTAAACCATTATTTTAAAACCACACTTGCTATATGATAACGCCAAAAGCCCTGCGTAGAAAACCCATATATATGAAACCTGTAGACACAAACAGTGTATAAATATATAAAAATTATGGCAGGCACGCTAAAATTGGATTGTGCGTTCACAGCGGTGACGATTTCACTTATAATGAGGCAACTTTACCCACCTAATTAAGCCTTGTTAATCCTATGAGTCAACATCCTGAACACAATGACATCAATAGTAGTCATGATACTACTGATGCGCAAAATCCCAATACTGCTGACACCATGAACACAGACATGCCAACGGACAAGCATATTCGTATTGTTAATACCTTTATGAAACGGCGTACGCACATGAATAAAAATGCCGAAATGGCTCTTACTGATCCAGAATTTGCGCATTATTTGGTCAATAACAGCTTCGGTGATGGCAATCTCGACGGCATCGAGGACTTGCGGGTGTTATTCGCGGATAGCCCTAATGGCAGTGCCGCTCCGCTTACTTTAGAGATTGGGTTTGGGCTGGGTGATTCATTCATCGAGATGGCCGCCGCCGAGCCGACGCGCAATTTCGTTGGCGTCGAAGTCCATGAGCCAGGTATCGGTAAATGCGCTTATATGGCAGGTACGCAAGAGCTAAACAATGTCAAAATCATTAACGGTGATGCCATTCAATTACTCAAGCAATTACCAGAAAACCATATCGACCGCATCCAGCTTTACTTTCCTGACCCATGGCAAAAGAAGCGCCATTATAAGCGCCGTTTTGTCAGTCCTGAGCGTATGGCGATTGTCACGCGCAGTTTAAAGCAAGGTGGCTGGTTCCATACGGCAACCGACTGGGAGCATTATGCCTTTTGGATGGTTGAGGTTTTAGATGGTTTTTCAGGGCTAACCAACCAAGCAGGCGCAGGCAACTTCACAGACCGCCCTGACTTTCGTCCAATGACCAAGTTTGAGCGCCGTGGTTTAGAGCGCGGACATGGTGTCTGGGACTTGATCTATATTAAAGAGTAAACGTTACCACGTTACCCTTAATGGTTTTTCGACAAAGCGGCTAAGATATCTAGCCGCTTTTTTGTACTATCGGTATCGCTTTTCCTCATTCTATCTAAATATATGTAGCGTTTAATTGGCTGAACCCTCTGTCTGAGGTGCTTTGAAGAATTTTATTTATCCAAATTAACAAAGCAGCAATATGTGAAACATAGCCATTTCGACGAAATTTACAGAAGAAGAAATAGTTGCATAATAGCAAAAATGTATAACTGAGTGATTTTCTGCTCCTACTTATTCATACAAACATTGATACTATAAGGGCTGCATGAGTTCTCCCCATAAGCTGTGGATAACCCTGTGTATAAGTCACCACTTGACAAGAATTTTCCTAGGTAGCTTAAAGGGTTAGGTAAAATCGTTCATTTTTTATACAATTTAAAAACCCTTAATATTCAATATCTTAGACATCATTTGAAATCATAATAATTTATTTTTAATATTTTTAAATATTATTCAATTATCAAAGATGTTTCACACACGACGAATAAACTTTGATTATTCGTTGTGGACAACTTATAAATCTATTGACAAACCACCCTGTTATCCGGTCTGAAATAACAGATAAATGCTAGCATGGTTTGTATAAAGTCATCGTTGTTTATCACGCGACAATTAGTGTCGTTTAGCGTTTCCTAACCCTAAAGCCAGTCCTTGGATTTTGTTATAATTGCCTTATCTAATCAATAGTAGTACAAAGCATATGCTTTAATTAATTCACTATTGATACGCCAAAGTCTCCTATAATCATAGATGATTATGAACTTTTTTTTACTTATCTCATTATTTAATTTTACTGTATAGTAGAGTGATATATTAGCTATTACTTACTAATTACCACCTATTACAACGTCGCTAGCCTATTTAAAGGCTGAATCTTTCTTATGATTTAGGTCATTCCTATTATTAGCCTCACTACCCTAGCGTTATATAGTAGCAAAGACATCTTATTTACCATTTCAAAATAATTATTGAATAAAAGGAATCCAGTATGGACGACAATAAAGCCAAAGCACTCAAAGCAGCCCTCGGTCAAATCGAAAAGCAGTTTGGCAAAAACACCATCATGCATCTAGGTGACGACTCAGCCATTATGGATGTTGATGTGGTATCAACAGGCTCACTAGGTCTAGACATTGCGCTCGGTATCGGCGGTCTGCCAAAAGGTCGTATCGTTGAAATTTATGGCCCAGAAAGCTCTGGTAAAACGACTATGACGCTGCAGGCGATTGCAGAATGTCAAAAGCAAGGCGGGACCTGTGCCTTTATCGATGCTGAGCATGCGCTTGACCCTGTCTATGCACGCAAGCTTGGGGTAAACACTGATGACTTATTGCTCTCGCAGCCTGACAATGGCGAGCAAGCACTTGAAATCACCGATATGTTGGTACGCTCAGGCGCAATCGATATGATCGTGATTGACTCAGTAGCTGCCTTGACGCCGCGTGCTGAGATTGAAGGCGAAATGGGTGACTCACATATGGGTCTGCAAGCGCGTCTGATGAGCCAAGCCCTACGTAAAATCACTGGTAACGCCAAACGCTCTAACTGTATGGTGGTGTTTATTAACCAAATCCGTATGAAAATTGGTGTGATGTTCGGTAGCCCTGAAACGACGACTGGTGGTAACGCGCTGAAATTTTACGCTTCTGTACGTATGGATATTCGCCGTATCGGTGCGGTCAAAAATGGTGATGAAATCATCGGGAACCAAACCCGTGTCAAGGTCATCAAAAACAAAATGGCACCGCCCTTCCGCCAAGCAGAGTTTGAAATCACTTATGGTGAAGGTACCAATCATTTAGCCGAAGTGATTGACTTAGGCGTTGAGATTGGGGCGGTTGGTAAAGCAGGCTCTTGGTATAGCTATGGCGATGAAAAAATTGGTCAAGGTAAAGCCAACTCTGTACTGTTCTTAAAAGAAAATCCTGCGATTGCGAAAGAGATTGAAGATAAAATTCGTGATGAAAAACTTGGATCGAAAAAAGAAGCCAAAGCAGCGGATACTAATGAAGCCGATGTAGAACCCGCTTCTGAACCTGTTCAATAACGGCTCCATTATTCACCGTTATCAATGATCATGACTTGTTATGAAAATTAAATTGTTATGAAAATTAAAACTCTAGCTGAAATACTTGCTGAATCGGACACCGATTCAGCGAGTAGTGCTAATACTAACTCAAAAAATTCTGCCCAATCTTCTAAGACTTCTCGGCATTCATCTAAAGACAAGCCTAAACAGTCGGCTAAAACACATAAGCGCTCGACCTACTCTCGTAAAGCTACTTCGTTATCTGATGACTCCAGCTTTGAGATAGAATCAGTTGACGCACCCCCTTCTACTAGCAAAAACCCTACTAAATCCAAAAAGCGTAAAAAACGCTTTCACCCAGCGGCTAACTTTAGCCCTGAGCCTAGTGATGTGCCCGCTTATCAACCACCTGCAGCGCAAAGCATTAGAGAGATGCTAGCAGAGGTCAAACACAACGTTCATGGTGAGCAAAACGATAGCGCTGCTACTGGTGATGACAATAGATTTAATAAAGAATCAAATCACATAGCAGATGCAACCGCTACCACCACTTCTACGCATAGCGTAGTAGACAGCCATACAGATAACCTACCAGCGGCGCTTAAAGCCTACTTGCGTACCCCTGAACAACGTCAAGCGGATATTGATGCAATCAAAGCCGAAAGTCGCTTACGCTGGTTGGCGTTTTATTATTTATCGCGACGTGAGTATGGCAAGGCTGAGCTTAAGCAAAAGCTGCTCGATAAAGAGCAAGACCCAGAAAAAGTTGATGCGCTGCTTGAAGAGTTTGCAGAAAAAGGCTATCAAAGTGACTATCGCACTACCCTCATGCTGATTCGCGAAAATATCCGCAAAGGTCGTGGACGAGGACGTATCAAGCAGGAGTTTTATCGTAAAAAAATTGCCATGCCGGGTAATATTGATGAGCTAATCGATATGGCGAATGCAGAGTCAGAGGAGTTTAGCGAATTCGTAGATGACAGCGCTGACAATTTGGTCGATGGTGTCGATTGGCTCAAGCTCGCTGTTGCTGCTCGCACCAAAAAGTACGGCGACGACATTCCTACTGAGCAAAAAGATAAAGCGCGCCAACTACGGTTTTTGCAATATCGTGGCTTTAACACCGATATCTGCTTTGCGGCGCTCAACTACACGCTAGACACGTTAGATGAGCGCTTTTAGGATAGTGACTTATAACGATTGATTAATAATAGCCGAGCACCTTCCACCAAATCAGACCAGCACCTATCCAAATCACCAAATTGACCACACTCATTATCGCGCCAATACTCCACCATTCTCTTAACGTGACATAACCTGAGTTAAAGATAACAGGTGCGGTACCAGTCGCATAGTGGGTAAGCGTCATCATGATGTTCCCTGCTGCGGCCAAGATTAACGCATACAACATTGGCGGCGCACCTAACGTCAATCCTACTGCATAAAAAGCCGCAAATAGTGCGGTAATATGCGCGGTGGTACTAGCAAAGAAGTAATGGATATATAAATAAACCAAAGTCAAAATAGTCACGGCACCGATCCAGCCTACCCCAGTTGTACCAATCAGAGACTCAATATTGCTTGAAAACCAGCCTATCAAACCAAGCTCATTGAGATATGCTGCCATCATAATGAGCGCACCGAACCAAATAATGGTATCCCAAGCAGATTTCTCTTTTAGGATATCATCCCAAGTCAGCACACCCGTTAATATTAAAGTCGTTAGACCAATAAAGGCCGTGGTGGTAGCATCAACACTATATTCTTCACCTAAAATCAATGCCGGTATATTTGCCCACAACAGCAGCATCAGAGCAAACACCCCGAGCATGATTTTTTCTTGGCGACTTATTTTGCCCATTTCTGCCAAATTGTCCTTGGCAAAACCTTTTGCATCGGGTGTGACTTTGACATCAGGTGGATAAACCATATAAATAACTAAGGGCATGATTACCAAGCACAGTATCCCCGGTACAAACATCGCTACTGCCCACGTCGTCCATGACAGCTGAATGTCACCGCCAGTCGCCTTATTAACTAGGTCTACGACTAAAGGGTTGGGCGCAGTAGCTGTAATAAACATACCAGAAGTGATAGGGTTGGCATGATAGTTAACCATTGCCAAGTAGCGACCAATTTTATTTTGCGTACCCTCTTCTGGAGTGGAATGAAAGCTCTGAGCAATGGACTTCATAATAGGGTGGATAATACCGCCGCCACGCGCCGTATTAGAGGGCGTAATGGGCGCTATCATCAATTCAGCCGCAGTCAAAGAATAAGCCACGCCGATCGTTTTTTTACCAAAAATAGAGATGAAATAATAGGCGATACGTCGACCTAGACCTGTTTTTATTAAGCCACGAGATATCATTACCGCGATACCAATCAGCCAAATTAGCGGGCTTGAGTAGCTTGATAAGGCATCGCTAATGGCCTGTTTTGGACTATCACTTGTCACACCCGTCAGTGCCACTAGAGTGACCGCAATAATAGCAATCGCTCCAATGGGCAATACCTTGCCTATAATAGCGACGATAGTGGCAATAAATAATGCCAACATGTGCCATGCTTCAGGCGTGACGCCAGTCGGAATTGGAATGACAAACCAAATAATAAAACCTACTAAAATAGCAATCGCCGCTTGGACAGGCTTAAATGGCATGAGTAGTTTTCCTTATTGAGTGATTGATTTTATAAAGTGCTTACATCATTACATCGTCATATCTTATAGCCAAATCCATATAAATCCGCTATATCGTCATACTCGCTGACCATACTCATGTATAGCTTGCACTCAGTTTCCTTGTATGGAAATTATTTAAACTCAACTATAGTCAAAGCATCCTAAAAACGCGACGGTATTGCTAATATATCGATATTAATTTTCACTCACTATATATGGAACAGCCACAATATGGTGGCTGTCATAAAACGAGATTGGATGGCTCGTTTAATTCTATTATAAATTTTATATTACTCTCGTGCTATTGTTTACCTTTTTTAATATATCTATTTAAATTTTAGAAAGATTAATGAACAGATATTTACACTGTCGTTTAAACTGACTTTATTATATTGATAAAAAAAAGAGCCTGCCGTTAGACACACTCTTTTTTTATTAAACTTGATCGATACTGGTTTGTTTAAAAAATTATTTTAACATGGTTATTTTAACGTATTGAGTCGACTCGATAGCTGCCCAATGATCTGATCAATCTCTTGATTGGCTTCAGCTTCATTGTCTAGATTACCATTCGGAGTCAATTGATTCATCACTTCTGGGAGCAATTCGGCAAGCCCTTGACGCACTTCAGTCTCATTAGCCCCTGTCTTCGCGGCCACTTGCTGAATCTCGTTTTCATCAAATAATTGGTTAATCTCGTTGGGGTCTAAATTGTCGTTATCTTCATTATTACTCATCCAAGAGCGCACTTGATTGTCGTGACCCATACCTGTGATTTTCGATAGAGCAGCGCTTAAGCCACCATTACGTTGAATCCAGCTCAATACCATGGGCATGAGGGCAGCAACCAGCATGCCTTTACCACCGCCAAAGCCGCTTCTATTACTCTTACCACCCAATACGCTGCCCAGGATATCACCCAAGCCGCCAGCACCAGAGCTCATACCACCGCGCTGATTGCCACCGGTGAGACTGCCCATAATATCGTCCAGACCAAATCCATTATCCGCCTGACGATTATACTGCTGTGGATTATAACCACCAGATTGACCACCGCCCAATACGCTACCTAAAATATCACCCAGACCACCCGTACGACGTGATGTCGACCCTTGGTTCACAGGATTACGCTGTGCATCATCTGGCGCCATGGCACTACGCGCTACTTGACTCACTAAATTCCCTAATAAGCTCATAACCTCATCCTTTTTTGTCGTTTTGTTTATTATCTTCAGCTGCTATGTTATTTGACTATAACCAGCAGATAACGTAAACGCTGAATATATTTTAATATAGCAAATCTATCTTAACATCGAGATAGGTGTTTTGTTATTGACCATATTGGCTTATGAAGGCTCATCTAAACCTAATATAACTCTATATAAACCACACCACGCTGTATCAATTAGTCGTTACAGCGCTCACATTTGCTAAAACATTTAATTCGCGCCATTGCTCAAGGCTCACTTGATCGCGAAATACGGTCAATGACATGGAACGCTGATAAGGCTCTTTAATCATAAAATCAAAGCTCATTGCCCAATGATAATGATGGACAGCAAGCAGTTGTGCTTGCCATAGCCCATCGCCTTGGCTCGTCCGTATCCTAAGTTGCCAATGTTGATCGATACGCTTATCAATTGGCGGCTGTGTGAGATGCAACAAAATTGGCCGTGACAGTGCCAGATAGCTGACGACGGCTGCCGTTACTATCAATATGAGTACATACTGCCATAACGCCAACGCAGCCAGCCATGCCAAACCAAGCATGACTAACGCCAAACCAAGATATAGTAAAGTACGCAAATAGCTGGCGGGCTTGATAGCAGTATCAATCCTTAGGGAGGTAATCATCGTCATATATGCAAATCCGCCATATGGGGAAAGCCGTTATAACTATCAGACTTTATCAGCTATCAATATAGACTTAACGACGCAAAAGAAACCTAAAAATATGAATGATTTTAAAATTGTTAAATTATCAAATTATTAATGTCAATGCTATGACACGTCTTTAGCATGACGCCATGTCTTAATTTTATTTACTAGTGCCCATATGCGGTCATCTTCTGGACGGTTTTGATTGGTAAAATAATCGAGTAAATCAGGATCTTCGTGAGTCAGCATTTGGGCAAAGGTCTCTTGTTCAGTAGGTTCTGCGGTTAAGTAAATCTCTTTGACATAAAGGTCAATGTAGAAGTCTAACTCTTTTAAGCCACGACGCGCTTGATAAATGATACGGCGCTGTTCATTGGTTGGCTCAGGCTGGGTCGTAGTGGTCATAGAAATGCTCTCATTATTTTAATAGGTGTTCAGATTAATATTAAGTGTTAATCATTGGCGCTAACTATCAAATATGCATATAGTGCAATAGCAGTGATTAGAGCTATTCTAGCATTGATTTTTTAGTGTTAATTTTTTAGTGTTAATTTTTTAGTGTTAATTTTTTAGTGTTAATTTTTTAGTGTTAATTTTTTAGTGTTGATTGTAGGCAGATAACTGCTGCCATAACGCCACAGCTTGCTGCATCATCGCGACATTATGAGTACGGATAATACTAGCGCCTTGTTGCAAGGCAAAGATACCCGCAGCAACTCCGACTGTATCACGTTCTATTGCCTCAGTTGTAGCCACTGCTTCGATACCGCTTTTAGTTAATACTTCTGCTAAAAAACGCTTGCGAGAAATACCAAACATCATAGGGAAACCAAGACTTTGTAATTCTCCTAGCTGCGACAATAACGCGCAATGATGCTCGTAGTTTTTGGCAAAACCAAAGCCTGGGTCGATAATGATTTTCTCACGCTTGACACCAATGCTGACTACCTCATCGATACGGGCTATTAACTCTGCGCTAACGTCAGCGATCACGTCGTCATAGAGCGCCAGATTATTCATCGTCGTTGGCTCACCGCGCATGTGCATCAACATAACTGGTATATCAAGCTCAGCCGCTAGCGCTGCAGCACCCTCGCATTTGAGCGCTCGTACATCATTCCAAATATCAGCACCCGCCTCAACAGCTGCCCGCATAACGGTAGGATTACTGGTATCGATAGACAACCAAACTACATCGCCAAGTTGCTGTCTAATCGCTTTGACGACCGGTACAACACGCTGCAATTCCTCACTAGTCGCGACAATAGCAGCATTTGGCCGCGTAGATTCGCCGCCAATATCAATAATGGTCGCACCCGCCGCTATCATCTCTTTAGCATGAGCAAGCGCGCTATCAATAGCGTTAAATTGTCCACCGTCCGAAAATGAATCAGGTGTAACGTTAAGAATACCCATGATCTGAGGTCGCGATAGATCTAACATTTTTTCGCGACTAGAGACCGTATAAATAGGTAAAGGCTGAAATAATGACATAACCAATCCGTTGCAAATTAAGTTGATAAACACTGGGTCAGCACTTTATTTTTATCTCATGATATCAGTAAATCTGCTGCTGTTCTAAATGCTTCGTAAAATGATGACAATAAAAAAGCCCTCTATTAAAAAGGGCTTCTTATATTGGCTACTAATGCGCGATAAACTACATCGCTGGTAATGGTGGCGGTGTTGAACCCGTCGTTTTCACATTATCTTTAGCCAAATTAACTTCATTGTGCTGATATACTCTAGGCGGACGTGGATCTTCACCGGCTAAGATATCTTGCAGTTGATCACGGTCAATGGTCTCCCATTTCATCAAGGCATCAACCATCGCATGCATTTTTTCTTGATTACCTTCAATCAATTCGCGCGCGATATCGTATTGCTCTTCTAACATGCGGCGAACTTCGTCGTCAACTTTTTGCTGCGTTGCTTCAGAAATCGTACGACCACCGCCACCAAAGTAACCTTGTGAGTTGTCATCATCTTCATAGACCATGATACCTAAGGCATCAGACATGCCGTATTTGGTTACCATCGCCCGTGCCATTTTGGTTGCCCGTTCAAAGTCGTTTGAGGCACCCGTCGACATTTGATTGATAAAGACTTCTTCAGCGATACGACCACCAAATAAAATCGCAATATCACTGAGCATTTTTGATTTATACATGCTGGTTTGATCATGCTCAGGCAGCTGCCAAGTGACACCCAAAGCAAAACCACGCGGCATAATCGTCACTTTATGCACCGGATCGGTACCCGGTAGTAGCTCAGCCACTAGCGCATGACCTGCTTCATGATAAGCAGTGGCACGGCGCTCTTCTTCACGGATGACCATTGATTTGCGCTCAGGACCCATGTAAAGCTTATCTTTCGCATCTTCAAAGTCATTCATGTCAACGCTACGCTTGTTACGACGCGCAGCAAACAGAGCGGCTTCGTTCACAAGGTTGGCCAATTGCGCGCCACTAAAACCGGGCGTACCACGTGCCAAAGAGTTGGCATCAACACTAACGGTATTCGGCAGTTTTCTTAAATGTACTTTTAATATTTGTTCACGGCCTTTGATATCTGGCAAGCCGACTTGTACCTGACGGTCAAAACGACCCGGACGTAATAATGCCTTGTCAAGTACGTCAGCACGGTTAGTAGCAGCAATGACGATAACGCCTTCATTGCCCTCAAAACCATCCATTTCGACCAACAGTTGGTTCAGCGTTTGCTCGCGCTCATCGTTACCGCCGCCCATACCAGAGCCACGATGACGACCAACTGCATCGATCTCATCGATAAAGATAATACAAGGCGCGCTTTTCTTCGCTTGCTCAAACATATCACGCACACGCGAGGCACCGACACCAACGAACATCTCAACAAAATCAGAACCTGAAATTGAGAAGAACGGTACTTTGGCTTCACCAGCAATTGCTCTTGCTAGCAACGTCTTACCAGTACCTGGAGGACCTACCATCAAGATACCACGGGGGATCGTCGCCCCAAGCTTGGTAAATTTATCTGGATCACGCAAGAACTCGACCACTTCGACCACTTCTTCTTTGGCTTCTTCACAACCTGCCACATCTTCGAAGTTGACCTTGATTTGGTCTTCAGTCAGCATCTTGGCTTTTGACTTGCCAAAGCTCATTGGGCCGCCACCTTTACCGCCTGCACCGCCCTGCATATTACGCATAAAGAATAAGAACAGACCAATAATCAATAGGATTGGGAAACTGGCTATCAGTAACTGCATCAACACACTTTGACGTTTCGGTGCTGTGCCCTGAACCTCAACTTGGTTCTCGCGCAGTAATGGCATTAGTTGCTCATCAGCCACAGCTGGTCGAATGGTCTCAAATGATGAGCCATTTTTCTTTTCGCCGGTGATCTGTTCGCCATCAATTTCAACACTGGCTACCTGACTTTCTGACACAGCGGTCACAAACTCAGAGTAGTTAAGGCTATCCGGCTCAGACGATTGGTCAAAGCCGCTAAACACCAGCACCAAAACGCCGATTACCACCAGCCACAATAAGGTATTTTTTACCATGTCGCTCACTAGTTATTCCCATCCCTTACTTATTGGTGTGTCAACTTGACACGTGACGTCTATAAACGCATTGCTCATTAGTTCAATAACTGCCAAATACGAAACTTATCCTCATCAATGACATATAAATCTATCGTAAATGAGCCAGTAAAGCGCTTATTCTCAGACGACTTTGCTTAAAACATATGCTAGAAACAAAGTTAATATACCATGATATGTGGTGTTATCCTGCATAATTCAAGCAGGTTTTCCTTTTATTCAGTTAACGATTGTAGCGTGTTAAATCTTACATGAAGCTAGCTATATTGTGATGACTTATTCCAAATACAACGAAAGCAACTCATTGAAAGTAAAACTATTTAATGGCAATCCAAAACATCTCTTTCGAGCGTGGTCGTGAAGCGCCAGGCTTGATACTACGAATCTTACTAAAATCAAGCTGCATCTGCTTGCGTAATTCTTGTGTACCCTCGCCTTGAAACACTTTCATAATAAGCGCGCCACCTTCTGGTAAGGTTGCAAGTGCAAAGTCCACTGCCAGCTCGCACAAGTACATCATACGCGGCTGATCAATGGCGCTATTGCCAGCAGTATTGGGTGCCATGTCAGACAATACTACGTCAACCTGCCTGTCACCGACTTCTGCCATAATGGCATCAAAAACCTCAGCTTCACGGAAATCACCTTGGATAAAGGTAACATCAGGCAAAGTATCCATCGCTAAAATATCAGAGGCAATCAAGATACCTTGTTCCCCTACCAATTGGCCAGCAACTTGTGACCAACTGCCCGGCGCACTACCCAAATCAACGACCGTCATGCCTTTTTTGATAAGGTTGGTCTTTTCATTTATTTCTAATAACTTATAAGCAGCACGAGCACGATAGCCATCTTTTTGCGCTTTTTGGACATAATGGTCGTCAATATGCTCTTTCATCCAAGCACTGCTGCTTTTCGACAGTTTTTTGTTCTCAATACGCGTGGCCAAGATACCTGCTCCTATTACTCTTACTTTGCAAAGCTGCAATAAGCATCCAATCAACAGCCATTACGCTTATAAAACAGACTTAATATCAAGCCAATCAGGTTTAATACTCTGTTGATTGAGCGATTCATACATTTTTAGTCGTAAACTGCCTTAATTCTATTGGTTTAAACACTGCTTTATCAGACAGTAGCGTTTATAATGTGTTTATACATTCAGTTTAACATTTTCATCACGTAAAATCGTGCAAAATCCTGCTGATCTCATGCAAAATGGGCACAGATTATCTATAATGATCATTAACTGTTTTTGATAGTACACTCTTTTATTTTTACCAACACCTAGGAATTCTATGGAACTCGATAACGCTACAATTAAACGTCTAAAGGGCATCGGTCATGAGCTCAAGCCTATTGTCATGATTGGCAATAAAGGCATTACACCGACCATCACTGAAGAGATTGATCGTGCCTTATCGGATCATGAGCTGATTAAGGTAAAATTACCTGCAGGCACAAAAGAAGAACGCGATGTCATCGGTGCTGAATTGGCAGCAGCAGCCAATGCCTCTTTGGTTCATTCTATTGGGCGTATGGCACTATTACTACGCAAAAACCCAAATGCCAACCCTAAGCTATCAAACCTTGCCCGTCATGCGCAGTAGTATGTCATGCTCAGCTTGGTTTAAATAACTGGCTACCGTTTCACCAAAATAGCAGCTGAGCTATGATGATACAGCCTAAAAGCCGCGATGCAATCTGCTCGCGGCTTTTTTTATTGATATTCTTGAAAGCTAAATTAAAAGCTGACTTGAAATCAGCCTCGTAATACCTTTATTTGAACGTGCTTTATCATATGGTAGTATCAAAGACCTTTTATCTCGTACCAACTTTTTGAGTCATAGAAAATTATGAGCCAGACCTTTAACCTTTGTATCGCCACTGAAACCCTAGCCAATGATGCGCAGCAGCTTAGCGTAAGTACGGACACCCTACATGATATTCGAGTGGTCGTGCACGCGACCATCGTACAGCAGCCAACGTTGCAACTACAGTTAGCCTATCAAATTACCCTACCCACTCAGTCTTTAGCCGATCAATTACATTGGCCGACTTGGGAGGAAACACGCGTTGGCTTTACTGATTATTTGTGGGAGGAGAGCTGCCTTGAGTGTTTTATTGCTGGTAGCGCTTTGGATCAGGATAGTGCTGATAGTAGCAGTACAGCGGCTTATATTGAGGTCAATGCCAGCCCAGATGGTCGTTATGCGCTTTATCAGTTCGAAAGCTATCGAAATCCTGCGACGCTACCGCCACCCCCTTTATTACTAGCAAATGGGCGTACATGCGCAAAGATTGACTGGATTGATCACCCAGATTTACAGATGCCGTCAGTCGGCGTTAACCGCGCTCATAATTCATCAGCAGCGCACACATTATATAATTACAAGCGAACCTTTAGTGTACCGATAAAAGAACGGTCTAGCCAAAATTTTGCTATTAGCAATATGGTCGTTGAGCACATACATCCCTGCGTCATTTTATGGTTTGGTGAGACTGCTTTATATTTCGCACCCAGTCATGCTTCTCCGCCTGACTTTCACAATCGTCGCTACTGGACTAGGTTTGATTCTAAAGCAGCCTTACTTAACCAGCTAGCGTCATCGATAGCAACTGAACGACAATGCTTATCTAGGGCGTGTCCTCATTTTAAAAATGGTGATAAAAACGAGGTAAATTGCAGTCAAGCAAGGAAAAGAGTGCAGATAATATCGAGATATTACCAAGCTGTTTGACGATATTTTGGTAAGACTTAACCATTTTTAGCTCATTTAGAGCCCTATCAGTTAAATTGAGGACAAGCCCTAATCCCATTTTTGAACAAAAAAAACCCAGTAATGTCATTAAGAGCATTACTGGATCTGGAGAAAACGATTTACTTAAAACTCGATGTACTTGACGCTTGTAGTCGATAAGATAATTCGGGTATCAGGAAGGCGCATAAAAATATTACAAATAGTAGCCTAAACAAGCCTGATACCGTCTCTCATTTATACAGGATTGACTATATTAGTCAGCCATCGCAAGGTAGATACCACGGTCTGATGCATCATCAACGTATTGCGAATCACGCCATGTCGTATAGTTATAGACGCCGCTGTATGGGCTGATGCTGCTTTGACGGAAATCAGAAACCCAGTCAGAACCATCAAATATTTGAATATGACCATGCGGATGCTTTGAGCTGCGATCATATACTACAACATCGCCAACTTGGGGTGGCATGTTGTTGCTGATTTTGCTAAAGCCTGCACTGCTGAGTGTGCCACGGCTAGCATACTGATACGCTGAAGGATTCGGGGTGAATTCATAACCGGCTGATTGTAAAGCCTTACGCACATAACGAGCACAGTAACCAGAGCTTCTTGATAGTGCCACGCTTGAAGCACGTGCCGCTGCGATAGCAGGAGCAGAATAGCGATCTGGAATTTTACTCGCTTGCTGCTGGCGCTGCTCATAAGACAAGCGACTGGTTAGCGAGGCAAGCTGATATTCTTTTTGCTTGGCATGGGCGCTTAAATTGTCAATGGCTTGACTGATCTCGTCATTGCTAGAGACATAAGCACCGCTATTGGTGCTATAGATGTTGCGACTAGAACCGTAGTTCGCAGAAGCAGAGATATTGGTGATGGTATGACTCAAGGTATTATTTGGTTGAAAGGTGGTTTCGGCAGCACCACTCGTTTGTGCTATGCCCATTCCTAGTACTGACAAAATTAATAAAGCTTGTTTCATAAATTTACTACCTATTTGTTAATACAAGACTGCTCGTCATCCGTAACGAAGCATCAATTAGTTTAGAGGACATAATCATCAAATAAACATGATAAAATCCTTAATACAACAGCTCACTCTTCTTTCTACAGTCACTAACGCTGGTTTCTTTGGCAGCGCGGTCATCTGCTTTATAAATCGTTTGCTATCCATCCCATATATACTGTGTTTAATATGAATATCGATTTTGTCACCTACTAGATGAGTCATTACGATGTCAAAAAAACAGCCTAATCGGCTTGCCCAGCTTATTGATCATCAAGCTTTTGCTGGTAGCGCACTACCTCAAACCCTTGCTGACAATATGCGTCTATATATTCAGGCGACCGCTGAGATAAAAGAGCTGCTAGTAGATTGTCTACCAGAGGAAATTCTTAATACCTGTTGGGTCGTTGGCTTAACTGCTGAGCAATTAACACTCAGTGTGGGCTCAATTACTGCTGCTAATCATATTCGCTATTTACAGAACGCTTATTTGCAAGTATTAACAGAGCAGTCAATTACATTTAAACAACTCAAGCAAATTCGCGTCATTGTAGCGAGAATATCTGCGGATAGTCCTTCTTCTAAAAAACTATCTGCGTTATCAGCAACCTCATCAAAGTCTCGCAAAGCCAATGAAAATCAGGCTCTTAGCCAAAACACAAAGCGGACTATATCACAGGCTGCAGAGCATGTCACCACTGATGAAAAGCTCAAAAAAGCACTTTTACGTCTGGCCAATCATTAAAAATCTTGAGTTCTACCTGTAAAGTTATGTAACTATTTTCGGAAAACAGCGCCCTTACGCTAGGTTTTTGTAATGACGTAAACAAAAAAAATCATCTATTAGTCGCATTCACGTTGTGAAGGTAACTAACAGATGATTTTTTTTGATTATCTACAACGTCGGTATTATCTACGCTAACGTTATATTATTTAAAAATACTAACTTATATATTCATTTATAAGAATATAAATTAACTATCCTTATAATCATTTTATGTAATATTGCGTAAATGTTTCGATACTTCGTGTATATTCCTGTATTCATCCTTCAACCGCTAGGCCTTTTAGGGGTAAATATTCGATAGGACAGGTTACATTGTCATCAAAAGTTACAATTTCAAAGCTGTCAGGATTGGATAATATTTCACGTATCAACAAATTGTTTAAGGCATGACCAGATTTATAGGCATTAAAACGACCCAGAATTGGATAACCAATCAGATATAAATCGCCTAACGCATCCAAAATCTTATGGCGCACGAACTCGTCATTGAAACGTAAACCTTCTTCGTTAAGGATATTGGCTTCATCGATGACAATCGCATTTTCCATACTACCGCCCAACGCCAAGTTGTTTTGACGCAGAGCTTCTATATCGCGTAAAAACCCAAAAGTACGGGCTGAGCTCAGCTCTTCTATGAAGTTTTGCGTAGAGAACTGCAGCTGGGCATGTTGAAAATTCTTGTCGATAGCAGGATGATCAAAATCAATTTCAAAGTTTAATTCAAAGCCTTCATAAGGACGTAACTCTGCCCATTTATCCTCTACTTTTACTCTGATTGGTCTCAAAATCTTAAGGAATTTCTTTAAGCCTTCTTGCTCACAGAAACCCGCTTGCATTAGTAATGCGACAAACGGTGCAGCGCTCCCATCCATAATCGGTATCTCTGAGGCGGAAACACGAATCAATAGGTTATCAATGCCAAGTCCGGCAATCGCACTTAATAAATGCTCTACCGTACCTACCCGTGCCCCTCCAAATACTAGATTGGATGACATCATGGTGTCCTGCACTAAGAAAGCACTGGCTGGAATCGGTTGACTACCTTCGATATCTGAGCGCTCGAAAACAATACCAGTATCGACTGGCTGTGGATGAAACTCTAAATCAACAGGCTGACCACTATGGAGACCGGTACCTGTAACGGCTATCGCTGCTTTTATAGTTCGTTGGTTCATGGCTGTTTTCCCACATATTTTGTTACAATTGACCTAGTGTACCATTACCCGTACCCAATTCGCCATAGTTAAAAAGCGTTAATTTGCTTATGTCTCTGATTGATAACTCTTATCGTAACTTTGTTATTCAAGCAAATTATATTTAATAAACCTATAAATAACTATAGGAAACAGTCTGTTAAGAATAAATTTTGCTTCACTGCACCTTGTTCGAGACATATTATCAATAAGGGCTTTAGTATTAGTAGCTAATGTTCATAAAACCCCTACCACATGCACATCTCGATTTCGTAAAAAACATATAGCCAGTCAAAAGTAATATCGAACCATCACGCACTGCTGATATCGTCGCGTTTTTAGGATATTTTGACTATACCTTATAAACAAGCACAAAAAAGCCAGCGACATAGCACTGGCTTTTTATAATCACTAGAAGTAAACAACAACTATTTGTTTTGTTGACGCTTTAGATAGTCTTGGATACTGTTGGTCTTGGTTTTAGGCTGCTCTTGTGTCGGATTTGCGCGAGCCAGACTATCTTGATGCAGTTGGGCTTGCGATTGCTTTTGACTGTTTAACGCGCTGGTATGCAAGTTAGGATCAACAGGCTGCGTGCTATTCACCGAAGGTACAGGCTGCTCAACAACTTCAGGCTCTTCACCCGCGTGTTCATCTAAGGTCAAGCCCGTTGCGATGACAGTGACATGCAAATCATCACCCATTTTTTCATCGATAACAGAGCCGTAGAAAATATGAGCATCATCGATATCAGTAATTTCTTCGACGATTGCACTGATTTTGCTCATTTCATCCAATGACAAAGACTCAGATGAAATCACGTTAACCAGTAGACCTTTGGCATTCTCTAAACGTAAATCATCAAGTAACGGTGATCTGATGGCTTTTTCAGTCGCTTGACGCGCACGATCGTCACCGCTGGCACGGCCAATACCCATCATCGCATGACCTTTGGCAGTCATTGCGGTGCGAATATCGTTAAAGTCAATATTGATCATACCTTCGCTGGCGATGGTTTCAGCGATACCTTGCACGGCGTGTAATAACACATCGTCCGCTTTTTTGAACGCATCTTGCATAGAGATATTGCCATAAACGCTCATCAACTTATCATTAGGAATGGTAATGATAGAGTCAACGAAGTTGGTCAACTGCTCAATACCTGCTTTGGCCGCCTTGATACGTTTACCGCCTTCGAATTTGAAAGGTGTGGTCACAACAGCGACCGTCAATACTTCCATCTCTTTAGCAATACGAGCCACGACTGGTGCTGCGCCCGTACCCGTACCACCGCCCATTCCAGCGGTAATAAAGACCATGTCAGAATGTTCGAGTAACGCGCGGATCGCTTCTTCTTCGCTCTCTGCTGCTTCACGTCCGACTTCTGGATTGGCACCAGCGCCTAGACCACGGTTCGTTTTTGCGCCCAGTTGTAACTTATGCGGTGCTGTCAAACGATCAAGTGCTTGTTTATCCGTATTCGCACAGACGAACGTCACACCTCTAATCCCTTGTTGTACCATATGTTCAACAGCATTACCGCCACCACCACCCACACCGAATACTGTGAAGCTTGCTTGGCCGTTATTTTGAAGCTGGTTATCATCTGGCATGGTGTATTTTGACATAAAAAAGATTCTCCAGTTGCAGATAGCGTGATGGTCGATACATGCTAACGCACTCATATGACGCGCTATCGACTTACTATATATAAATGTATTTAAATAAAACAGGGCTATGGCTTAAATCGTTAAGCTGGGACAAAAATATGTCGTCATTGCTCAGGGTATTACTTTCAATGTTACTTTTAATACTACTTTATGCATTTAATTTCGGTATATCTTTCAGAAAATCAACGCTTATTGTATAGCCA
This sequence comes from Psychrobacter sp. TB67, assembly GCF_000511065.1. Taxonomy (NCBI): domain Bacteria; kingdom Pseudomonadati; phylum Pseudomonadota; class Gammaproteobacteria; order Moraxellales; family Moraxellaceae; genus Psychrobacter; species Psychrobacter sp. TB67. The sequence goes on along the minus strand of NZ_AYYA01000055.1, from coordinate 218,217 downwards.
TTCTTTGTATAAACACGTTTTTATATAAACGTCTTCATACAAACGTGTTTGATAGCTAAACTATAGTATCTTTTTGAGCACACTAGCAAAACGTTGCCCTGCGCTTTGAAAGACGCCAGTCACTCTATTTTTTTGAAGCGCTTCCGGCTCGCTTTTTTCACTGTGGCGAAACTGCTCGCTTTGACTATATAGTAATGTACCAAATGCTGTTTGATAAGCGCGATCATTGACCTGAATATTCAGCTGCTTAAAGGACTCGTCATTATCAAAATGATTATAAGCACTGATCGCCGGATGAGTATTGGTCATCACCACTGGCATTTTTAGCAACTTCTTAGCAAAGGGTATCATACCTTTGATAGCACTACCGCCGCCTGTCAGCACGATACCTTTGTCGATATAGCTAATCAAATCCGCTTCATGCAGTTGACGCGCCACTTCAGTAAAAATCTGCACATAACGCGCTTCAATAATACGGGCTAAATTATAAATACCGATATTAATCTCGTCGCTGGTCCCTTGCGGTTTAAAAATAAAGAACGAGCTAGGATCGACACTATTGACATCAACCGTACCATGCGATTTTTTAAGTTTTTCAGCTTCTATCATTGATATGCCAACATCTGCTGAAATATCCATCGTCACTTCATGGCTGCCTGTGGCGATACAATGTGTAAAGATCAGCTTGTTTTCTTTGTAGACACAAATACTGGTCGTACTCGCGCCAATATCGACCAAGCACACACCCTGCTGACGCTCGTCGCTCATCAGGCTATATTCTGCACTGGTCACTGCATCGAAGACAATATGATCGATACCAACATCACAGCTCTGTAATAATTTTTGGATATTTTGACGGCTGGCGACTGGCATCATCATCATGTGATACATCACGCTGATATTATGCGCCACCGTTTCGATCGCATCGTCGACCATAAAGTCTTGTTCATCGACATAGATACCTTGCTGACAACAATGCATCAAATAATAGTCTGAAGATAAGTCGCGTGATTTGGCATTGGATAAAGCCTGTACCATGTCTTTGGCACGGACGACTTCGTCCTCTACTCTCACTTCGCCAGCACTGTTTTTGCTAAGTAGCTCAGGCGTCGCTAGGGTCAACCACACACTATGCACCCGGCAATTAGCAGTATCTTCTGCTTCTTGAATGGCTTGTTTGATAGCGCCTTGCAAGCGTTCACGATGTTTTATTTGACCTTGATAAAAGTCACTATTTTTAACTTGCCCCACACCCATGATACGAATGTCTTTTGCAGAGACAACGCTGCCAATAACGACATAAACTGCCGTGGCACTTAGATGGACAACAACCAGATTTTCAGTATTTTTCATGGTACCAGACAAATTATCGCTAAACAGGAGACCAAATGACGTCCCCATTAAATCATTAAAAAAGCGCTATTACTACGCTGTTATATCCTACTGTACGTTCAATTTTGATGCTTATACAATACTTCTGCTTACTTATTATTGACTGTGTTTTCTGACTGTCAATTATTTTGCTGCTTCGGCTTCGGGTTGTGCCATATTCCAAGCAATGGTAAAACCGTTTTTGTAACGTAAATCGACCGACTGTATCTCTTTTCGGCGGTTACTTAACTGATTACCTAATAATTGACTTAGATTCAGCAGTTTTTGTGCGGTGTTTTCATTGTCAACAATGACGCGCTGACCATTATCAAAACGAATGAGCCACGTCATTCTTGGTGACAGAATAATATCAGCGACTTGCATATCAAGTGGCGCATACCAATCATTGATTTGCTGCATTTGTTGCATGATAACCGGTGCTTGCGTTATCTCACCTTGTAACGTAGCAAATTGCGCTTGTGTCAAATCTCTACTGTCAGCGGGAACAAAAACAGCCCCTTTTGCATCAACCAAACGCTCGGTACCAAAATTAGCAACTGCTTGCTTGGGGAGTGCTGTGACGACGATACCACGTTGCCAATCCCGAGACACACTCACTTGGTCAACCCAAGCAAGGCCAGTAGTGATGTCCCTTAGTGCTTGTAAATCAGACGTAAAAAAACTGCTGACTTTCTGTTGGTTCATCACTTGCTGTAGTGCTCGATACTGAGCGACTGTCAAACCTTGATTGCTGACATGAATAGCTGCTGGAGGTGCATCGCGTAGGGCTTTGCCACCCATAATCAATATAAGCACTAATAAACCCAACACCAATACCATAAAAAAATATCTGACCGAAGTCGGTACTTGGAAGTTAGATTTTGGGCGACGGGTTTTATCACTCATCAAGTCAGTTACGTCGTTGACAGTTTGAGCCATAATGACCTTTGTCCCTATTTTGCATAAAACTATTTGCATAAAGCCAATAGTGCGTTCTATTAAAAGTTAATCTGCATCACGGACGCAGAGAATGACGGATTGAATATGTTAGCAAAATATTTGGCGAAAATGAGTGATATAACCCTGTTATCTGATTTCAAACGTAACATTTTTCTCATTTTATGAAGAACTTATAACATATACTCATAAAACAACATAAATATCACTAAAACGATTCAATAATTACAATATTAACGTATTTTGCGGTCAAACAATAGCCTAACCCTTACTACTAACAACGAATTTACACAAGTTTACACGAAGCTGTGGTATAGCAGGGCTAGCGATACATTCATTTCTGCTTATATTCATAAATATTCAATAATGTCAGTATCTATTTGACGCTTATTTCTACCCATTAATAATCACTTTTCAAACTTCTATAGTATCAATAGCGATTATCACAAACTGCGTTATGAATATTAAGCCAGACAAGAACATTTAAGCTGAATCTACCAATTGTTTATAATGTTTGCGTAAGGATGTGCCAGCACAGCGTATCGAAATCCATACCACGCGCCTTAGCTGCCATCGGTACCAAACTATGACTGGTCATGCCCGGGACGGTATTAATCTCAAGCAACCAAAAGTTACCTGCTTCGTCCTGCATAGCATCGATACGCCCCCACCCTTTGGCATCAACAGCACGGAATGCAGCAAGGCTCAAATCTTGTAAATGCTTTTCATCAGCGTCACTTAAGCCGCACGGAATATAGTAGCTGGTATCGTTACGATTGTATTTGGCTTCAAAATCATAGAAGTTGGTAATATCAGCAGGCTCAAGACGAATAACCGGATAGGCTTCGTCATCAATAATAACAATCGTAAACTCGCGACCAGTAATCCAGCGCTCAGCCATCACCGCATCACCGCACTGTACGGCTGTTGCATAAGCAGCAGGCAACTCGTCAAGGTTATTAACCTTGGTCATGCCAATACTCGAACCTTCATGAACGGGCTTGATAATGAGTGGTAGACCTAGCATATTGACCACTTGCTGCCAGTCGGTATCGGCCGTCAATAGTGAAAATGGTGCCGTCGCTAAGCCGCAGCCTTGCCACAATTGCTTGGTACGAACCTTGTCCATGCCCAGCGCTGATGCCAAAATGCCTGAACCTGTCTGCGGAATATCAAACCATTGCAACACGCCTTGTAGCAAGCCATCTTCACCGCCGCGACCATGCAACACATTAAACACGCGATCATAATCACGCAGCTCAGTAATGTCCTGATGCTTAGGATCAAAATGAGTGGCATCAACGCCTTGGTTTTGTAGCGCTTGCAAGACAGCGGCGCCACTGTCTAACGACACGCTGCGCTCATTGCTACTGCCACCATAAATAACGGCTACTTTACCAAACTGGCCAGCATCTTTTACTTCGCTGTTGTTATTGCTTAGTTCTGCCCTATCATTAGCGACTTTATCACTTGCAAGCTTGTCTTGCTCCGCTTGAGCCGCCGCCGCTAGTGCTGTCTCTGGGTTGGTAATCGTTGCTTTACCTTGAACATTATCGCTGGCTTTATGAAGGTCGTTTGCATTTTTTTGGTGATTATTGCTTGTCATAAGGATAGTTCCTAGAATTCTTTTTAGCTTATTAGATATAAAGGTTATTGGCGGCCAAATCGACTGCTATCTGGCTCACATTACCCGCACCTTGGGTAATTAGCATATCATTGGCTTTTAGTAAACGCTGCATGACCGGTGCTAAATTGTCCTTGTCAATAATCGTCGGTTCAACTTCACCGCGCAGCCGAATGCTACGTGCCAATGACTTGGTATCAGCACCAGTAATCGGGCTTTCACCTGCTGAATATACGTCTAATAATAATAGCTCATCTACGCTGGAGAGTACTTCGACAAAATCATCAAAACAATCGCGGGTACGGCTATAACGGTGCGGCTGAAACATCATTACCAAACGACGCTCAGGGAAGCTTTGACGCGCCGCTTTAATCGTCGCGTCGACTTCTTTTGGATGATGACCATAATCGTCAATCAACAACACGTCACCATCATCGATACTGACAGAGGCATGCTGCTCAAAACGACGACCCACGCCTTCGAATTTTTGCAAGGCGCGTTTGATGGCCTCGTCATCGACACCTTCATCTGTCGCCATGGTAATAGCGGCAAGCGCATTGTAGACGTTATGAGTACCAGGAATATTAAGGGTCAAACGTAAAGGCTCGCGGTCACGGCGCAATACGGTAAAGTGAGTTTTTGTGCCCTCTGTCACCAAGTCAACGGCCTGTACATCGTTAAAAGGCTCAAGCCCAAAGGTCAATACGGGACGACCAATATCATCAATCATCGCATATAATTCTGGGTCATCACCGCACACGACGGCCAAACCATAAAACGGCATATTTTGTAAAAACTGAATATAAGCAGCTTTTAATTTGTCAAAACTATTTTCATACGTTTCCATATGGTCTTGATCGATGTTGGTCACAATTGCAGCCATCGGATGCAAAGACAAAAACGAGGCATCAGACTCATCGGCTTCTGCTACTAAGAAACGGCTGCTACCCAGTGCGGCATTTTTGCCAGAAGCGTTCAGCTTACCACCAATCACGTAGGTAGGATCGAGCTGCCCTTCTGCCATCATCGTAGTGAGCAAACTGGTCGTTGTGGTCTTGCCATGCGCGCCGGCCACGGCAATGCCATGACGATAACGCATTAATTCACCCAACATATCGGCGCGGCGTACCACTGGCAGACGCGCTTCAAGCGCTGCTTTTACTTCAGGATTGCTGCGATCAATCGCTGACGATACAACGATGACATCCGCATTGGCAATATTTTTGGAATCGTGACCTATCGATATCTCAATACCAATCTGCTGTAGACGGCGAGTCACCAGGCTATCAGCAATATCAGAACCGCTGACTTGATAGCCCTGATTCTTCATCACTTCTGCGATACCGCACATCCCCGAGCCGCCAATACCGACAAAATGCAAGTGCTGAATACGGCGCATCTCTGGTATTTCGATCAAACGCTTAGGTAAGGCTTTCGCAGAAATAGACATAGGGTTTTCTCTTTATGTAAGGCTAATGAAATTTGCTAAAGTAAAAAATCGCTGACAAAATTAATGCTAAGACCGACGCTTATAATGCTTGCCAGATAATATCAGCGACTTGCTGGCTGGCGCGGCGATTGGCGAGCGCATGGCCTTTTTTGGCCATCGTCAAGCAGGTTTGTCGATCCAGTACAGCAAGCTCATCACTTAAACGCTTCGCTGTCAGCTCAGACTGCGGTAATAAAATCGCTGCCTCGTGTGATGTCAAGGTACGCGCATTCGCTGTTTGATGGTCATCAACGGCATGCGGTAGCGGCACAAAAATCGCAGCGATACCGACGTTTTGGATTTCGGTAACGGTCAATGCGCCTGCGCGGCAAACAATCATATCCGCCCAATTATAAGCCGCTGCCATGTCATCGATAAAGGGCTGTACGGTAAAGTGATGCGCACTTAAATTCTCACTATCATAAGCCGTTTGCGTGGCTGCGTCGTTATTACGACCACACTGATGACGCACTTCAAAAGGACGGTCTATTAATGCCAGCGCTTTTGGTACGATTTCGTTTAAAACTTGCGCACCAAGTGAGCCGCCTACGACCAACAACTTAAGTGGTGAGCTATCAGTGACATCATAACGCTCAGTCGGTTCGGCAACCCCCGTAATGGCGTTACGCACTGGATTGCCAACCGTTTCAAGCTTAGCATCAAGCTGACTATTCGCAAAGGTATTCTCAAATGCTTGTAATACTTTAGTGGCCATCTTAGCCAAATAACGATTACTCATACCAGCAATGGCATTTTGCTCGTGAATAATCAGCGGTGTTTTGGTCAGACGCGCCGCAATCCCGCCGGGTGCAGTCACATAACCGCCAAAGCCAACGACAATATCAATCTGATTGTTGCGAATGACTTTGATGGCGGCCATGGTAGCTGAGAGTAAGGTAACCGGCAATTTTAGTAAGCGCCCTAGCCCTTTACCGCGCAGACCCTGCATATCGATAGCATGAAACTGATACCCAGTCGGCGCAACCAAGCCATTCTCCATACCGTTTGGCGTCCCTAACCAATGGATAATAGCACCGCGCTCGGTTAGTGCTTCGGCCACGGCAAGCGCTGGAAATACGTGCCCACCTGTGCCAGCAGCCATCATCAATATATGCGGTGTTTTCATGAACGTCTGCCTATCTTTTCTTTATTTATATGAAGGGTTTGTCAGCCTGCAGTCATATCGATCGTTAGAGAATACTGACACTGTAAAAGCCCGCATAGTATAGAGGAAATCAATGTCTTATATACAGTAATTTCTGGTTTACCAATAACAAAAATCCAAGCCGTGAGCAATCGCGACTTGGCTTTGTTGATGACTTAGATTGAAGGGTAAAATGCCAATGCTTAACGGCGTTTTAAAATACGAGTTTTACCCAGTAATGAGATGCCTTTATAGCCACGTAGCTTCAGCGTATCGCCTTGTAATTCTGCTTTTCCAGAAAAGGTTCTGCCAGTCTCTGGCTCAATACCGCTACCATTGACATATTTATTAGGATCGTTAGCATCTGGCTCTAAATCCCACAGCACCGTCGCTCCCGTCAAAGGCTTGTTTTTAAATTTACCTTTACATTCATCACAGACTTTTTTATTTTTGGCACGAGGGTCCAAAATCTCAACAATTTTGGCCGAAAGCTTACCGTTGCTTTCAGAAAACCTTAACACCGCATCAGGCTTGCCACTATCGTTGTAAGTGGTCCACTTGGTATTGTTGAGTTGGTCTGCTGCACTGGCACTAAAACCCAATGCTAGGCCTGCGGTAAGTAAGAGTGATTTTGCAAATGTATTCATAGTACGTCCTTGTGTTATGAAAGAGTTGATACAGTGCTTGGTATCATCTTATAGCTCGATAATACTGTCCTATCATATAAAATTATGATAAATAATCAAGATATCTTAGCATAATTATTAGGTTTTTTATGAACATAAGTTTCTTTTCAATCACTCTTTTCTTACTACTAAAGCTTGATAGCTTTACAGTTTAATAATTATAAAGGTTAATGACTATTTAGCTCAAATAACTGTTTATTTGAAATAGCTATTGAACTTAGACAGCCAAGACAGCCAATTTATTTTCAATCGCTACGATAAAGTCTGTACCAATATCGGTGCCACATTGGTCATCAATCTCACGTACGCAAGTTGGACTAGTGACGTTAATCTCCGTAATACGGCCACCGATTAAGTCTAAGCCGACGAACATTAGGCCTTTTTCTTTGACGATTGGCGCGACCACTTCTGCGACTTGACGCTCAACGTCAGTCAGCGGCATAGCCACACCGCTACCGCCGGCAGCCAGATTACCACGGGTCTCGCCTTTGGTAGGAATACGCGCTAAGCTATAATCGATTACCACGCCATCGACGATTAGCACGCGCTTATCGCCTTGTTTGATCTCTGGTAAATAACGCTGTGCCATAATTGGCAAGGTCTCAAGCTCAGTTAATATCTCCAGCGTCACTCCAATGTTTGGGCTATCAGCAGTCAAACGAAAAATACCAGTACCGCCCATACCATCTAACGGCTTGACGATAACGTCTTGCTGTTCAGCGATAAACTTGCGAATATGCGCTTGTTTACTGGTCACAATCGTTGGGCTCATATAGTCGCTAAACCAAGTTGCAAACAATTTCTCATTACAGTCGCGAATTGCTTGTGGGTCATTGACCACCAACACACCTGCCGATTTGGCATGATCGAGCATATAAGTCGCATAGATAAAGCGCATGTCAAACGGGGGATCTTTACGCATCAAAATCACGTCATAGTCGCTGACTGACACTGTCGCCTTGTCGCCTAGCGTATAAAAATCTTCAGGATTGCGTGCAACGGTTACTGGCTGCGCATCTATCATCAGCTGCCCACGATCCAACCATAGATCATGTATTTGGCAATAGCCCAGTGTGTGTCCTCGATCTTGTGCTGCCCACATCATCGCAAGGCTGGTGTCTTTTTTATAATTAACCCGCTCGATAGGATCCATAATGACGAGTATTTTTAGAGATTTTTTTTGCTTTTCTTGGCTCATGATAAGGCTCACTTACGTTATATTATTATTAGAATAGATTCAAACTTCAGTACCCAACTATACACCGTACTGCGCGCGGTAATGCTGCATTTTTGCCAGTTGCGTCGCATCTTTATACTGACCGCTTTGTACGTCATGGTCATCCGCTAAATAGCTGATTAAATCGTCGATATCGACGAGTGCACGTACTGGTACTTTTAGGGTCGCAGCAAGCTCTTGAATAGCAGAATGATCGCTTTGGCCTTTTTCTTTACGATCAAGGGCCACTATAATACCGGCCACACTAGCACCTGCTTGCTCTAAAATATCGACCACTTCGCGCATCGCTGTGCCCGCCGTAATCACATCGTCAAGTACCCAAACGGCTTTGCCACTGACATCAGCACCTACCAAATTACCCCCTTCACCGTGGGTTTTGGCTTCTTTGCGGTTATAACCCCACTTGGCATTGATGCCGTGGTGCAACCATAGCGCCTGCGCCGTTGCAGCAACGAACGGAATACCTTTATAAGCGGCGCCAAAGATTACCAGCTCCTGCTCATCTGTACCATCATGATTGGCAGTTATTTGCTCAGCCAGCTGTTCAGCCAAGGCGTCGGCATAACCACGCGCCAATAACGATAACATCTCACCGCTCGCCAGCAAACCGGCATTAAAGAAATACGGGCTGATACGACCAGACTTGAGCACAAACTCACCAAACTTTAAAACTTGATTATCTAAAGCGAGTTGAATAAATTGGTGGGATGAGAAAGAAGGGTTTTGAGCATGAGACATTATGGCGTTCCTATCGTCGAAAAGAAGGTCAAAAAACTGGCATTATTGTACGCATTATTGGTCAGCTTGACCAACCATTGATATCGTAATCCTGCATATTGGGGTAACGAGTCAGTAGCCCACTACGTGATGAACAATTAAAATAACACTGGCCATCATGGCTCACTTGTATGTCCCAGCCTAAATGATAAGCGGCAACAATGATATGCCCAGCAAATATGCGCATCTGACGATAAGCATGGCGCTGGGCGGGCTCACAAACAATTTGGCTAAGCAGATAGCTGCGTACATGCTGACAGATTTGCGCAGCGCTATAGCTATGATTGATGCTTTTGCGCGTACTACATTGCTTTAGGGCATGAACGGCGACACTACACGCCATAATATCCGTCGCCAAACTGCCCTCGCCTGTCTCAAACTGCTGCGGCTGCAAAACCACTTGCCAATCATCGGCATAGAGGCTGCTGAGTAATTCATCAGGATTATAGTGTTTGGTCAATGCACGCAGCGACGCTGAAGTACTTTTGGTGCTCTTATTAATCTTGTTCGGATCGCTCTGTAGCGGACTATCCGCAAGCGTAAAACCGTAACGATGCAGTTTTGGATAAGCACGAAGTACTTGCTGAATATCTGACATGTCCAACAAAGTCATATCGGTTAATGGCGATAATAATGGCTGCTCGCTATGATTGTGATAAAAGCTGTCGGGAAACTCAACAAGTTGGGCGGCATTGAGTAAGGACAAATGCTCAGTCAGCGCCTCTGAGGCAATAAGCGCCCACTTCGATAGTGTCGCCTCATTAGGCTGATAAAAGCGCGCAGAATTCCCATAAAGCCGTCGTAATTGACCATTTAAGCGTCGAGCAGGTTCTGGAATATCACTTAACGGACGTGCAGGATCAAGGGGCGATTGACTGGGATCAAAATTGGGATGGACGATTGCAGGCTGCTGTGAATCAGCTAGCATGGATGATTGCTCAGCCTTTTTTTGCACATGGTTTTCTGCCAGCTTACCGCCTTCTGCTGCCAGATTAGCATGAGACAAACGGTCATCAGAAGTAGAAGGCTGGGTCATGAAATCTCCATAAACTATAAAACATAAAAATAATTCTAATTAAATCAAACTATCATCTTACTCTTGATAACTCAAAATATCACGATAACCTGCTTGCCAGTCAGGATAATTCAGCCAAGCTAACGGAATGTTGCTATGCAAGCGCTTCCCCGTAACTGCTGTTTTTGAATGATCAATAGTAGGCGGTGTCTCACCTATTTGCTCGCTTAACCAAACGCCTAGCTCATGAGTGGTGACGGGCGCATAGTCAGTGGCGATATAAAGTGGCTTTGGTGCCTCAATGGTCAGGACGTTGGTGATAATATTGACCAAATCACGATCCATAATACGATTACTCCAGTGCTGTGCGGCTACTGGCTCTTTTTGTTTCTCTTTGGCCTTGCATAAGCGCATGAGACGCGCGCGACCATAAATACCGCTCGGACGAATGATAACGGCTTTATCGCCAAAGCCTTGTTGCAGCACTTGTTCTGCTTGCAAGATTACCTTTGATGCTTCGCGCTCAGGGCTGACAGGCACAGTATCTGCATCAATCCATTCGCCACTATCCTGACCATAAACACCCGTTGAGGAAATAAAAACAACGCGCGCAAGGTTGGTTAGCTTATCCGCAAACTCTGCTAAGTGTTGATTAATCGCCAAATAACTGTCGTGATAACCGCTGGTTGAATACTCATCAGGAGTGACGATAATTGCAATATGAGTAAATTCTTGCAGTTGGGCAGCGCTAAGCGTCAACGCATCAGCTTGCATAAACTTTGCATTACTATTCAAATCATAATGCTCGCGTTCATTGCGGGCAAGGCCTGTGACCGATGAGCCTTCCTCAGCAAGTTTATTGGTAACGGGCAAACCAATATCACCTTGTCCAATAATCAGTAAATTTTGCGTACTCATAATGCGTCCTTTCTTTAACAAAAGCCTTTTGGCACAAGTTTTTCATTACCAGTCTTTCACGCACCATCTAAAAATACTACTTATGAAGACAGCGGCTAGAAATAGTGGTTAGAAATAGCGTCTGTATGACAGCTGCACGTCGTCATTAGCATCGATGCGATCTTGCCATTCATAATTAGCATTAATACGTAATGCTTGTTTTTTATCGATATCGTATTGCAGACCTAACGTTGAGACCGGCTGCCAGTAGTGACCGCGAGCGTTAGAGTCATCACTGCTGCCATGATACCAATATGGCAATTGCAATTCAGCCTGCGCGCGTAACTGATTGTTAATCTGATAACGGCAACCAGCATTCACGCCTGCACCTACTCGAAAGCCTTTATTGATACCGCGCCCTGCTTGCCCCGTGCCTGATAGCAATGCGTAACATAGCTGCGGCGGCATCTCGCCAGTACCAGCGCTTGGCGTACCAAACGCCCACGACCAGCCCGTCTCATAGCCCACGCTCCCGACCAAATGATCGCTGCCAGCTTGCTGTGAGCCATCGTTTACTCGGGTTGCCTCGACACTGACACCCCAAGTTTTGCCTTGCTTAGCGCTATTTACCGGGTTAAATGAGCGGCCACGCAGCAGTGTAATGTTCTGCAAGACCACGCTGTCCAGCTGTTTATTGTTACTGTTGTCATCATTATCATAAAAGCGTAGCGTCGCTGCCAGCCCTTCTAAATTAAAAAACTGTGAAAACCCAGTGGTACGATCAAGGGTGTCATGAAAACCTGCACGCACACCCACATCGATATAGTTATTGTCACCGCGTTGTCCGACACCAATCTGCGCCATTTGCAATGGATGTCTATCTATTGGGTTATTGTTCGAAGCGACGATAGGCAGGTTGCGTATGGTTTGACCATCTGCTGACATACTGGATGCTGGATTGCGCTCTGCAGATTTGATCTCTTGGGCTGCCTCTTTAGGCAATGGCTGATAACCTAGCTTAGCGGCGACCTTGGCTTGATTGAGCGCGGCTTGACGCACAGTATCATCAGCTGGCGTATAACTAGGGTTTGCCAGTAAGTCTTCTTCATTAAGCAGCTGAATGACGTCAGAAGGTACGACGGCATAAGGCAGTCGGCTTAATAAATGCTGCTGTGGGCGCACGACGTCGATAAGACGTAAAACCTCAGAGGCGCAATTATCGGTGGTGAAGTAATACGGTAACTCTAACCCTTTGGTCTCCCAAACATGCAACATGATTTGCTGCACCTCGCTTGGGGTCAAATTCAACTGATACGTCCACGCATCACGCTCATCGTCTTTGAGATACTTCGCCAGCTTTTCTGGATAAGGATCGATTTCGATGGCGTTATCATAGCCACCTGTCATAGATTTGAAAGCATAAATCAAAAAGCTGTCGTCTGGATCACCATCGACCGTATAATTCAGCGCGTAGGCATGATGAATCTGACTGGGATCAGTCACACTGACCTTTGAGTCAATACGCAATAAAGTATGGGCAAAGGCTGATATAGGATTGTCCAAATACTCTTCGGCAAACATAATAGACAGCTGCTCGGGCGCTAGTGTTTGCATCCACTCATTCAACTTTGGACACTCAGCTTGCCAGTTTGTCTTATCAATATTTAGCGTATCAGTCAGCCATTGAACGCGCGCTGGGAAACGACAGAGCACCGAGTTATTAGCGGTATTGTTTTTAATCGCTGTGTTTTTTTTAACGGTCGTGTTAGGCGTCGGCGCTAATTCTTCAGCAAGGGCGACCAGCAACGCATCAAGCTCTGCACCTGAGTCTTGTTGACCTTTTTCACTCAAAAAGAAGCTAGCATCCTCAACGAGACTTGTGTCTTTTTTCTTACCAATTAAGTTTTTTTGATCATCAAAGAAGTACAATAAACGTCGCCATGTCGTATGCTGGGCTAGGTTTTCTGTTTTTGCCTTCTCGCGCCACGATGTTAGCAGCTGCTCGGCAGTAATGTTGGTAATACTACTGACGTTATTATCGACACCGCTAGTAGTTTTATTGGTGTGTGGCTGATCAGTGACATCTTTATTTGAGGTGCTATTTGGCTTGATGTTATTATCTAGCTCAACCTCAGCTTTGTTATCTAACGCTAAGGCGCCTGTGGTCACAAGCTCTGCTGGCGTTGGTAAAAATGCCTGCGCTTGTACTGTCAGTAACAGACCTGCAATCGTTAATGGTAGACGCGCGCGCCTGCTCATCTTTGTTGGCGTATAATCTGTCGCCAACAAGTTGAAATGCACCACAAGGTTTGAATATATAGACATGAGTAATATCTCGCACTGTAGAAGCCATACGCTCATCGCGTTATTGGATCTATCGAATCGTCAAAAGAAGGTTGTGATTGGCTATTTTTTAGAGAGTTTTGCTATTAATTAATAAAAAATTGGTAATGACAAGCATTTGCTACGCACTTATTAACAAATTATAAAAAGAGAACACTATGTCCACGACATCGCCAATGATTATAAAGGATGGGCGCTTATCCTCAGCCACTTGGCTTATGTCGCCGAACTATAATAAACGACCCGACAACCTGACTATTGACACCATTATCATTCACAATATTAGCCTGCCACCGAACGAGTTTGGGGCGTATGGCACTGACGGCATGCATTATGTAAAAGCATTATTCACCAATCAATTGAACTGGGAAGCGCATCCTTATTTTCAAACCATTCAGGGCGCAGAGGTCTCAGCACATCTATTTATAGAACGTGATGGTGCTATCACACAGTTTGTAAACTTTGCCGAGCGCGCATGGCATGCAGGCAGATCCAGCTATCTTGGCCGTCCTGAATGTAATGATTATAGCATTGGCATCGAGCTGGAAGGGTCAGATTTTGTGTCCTTTACCTCTGTGCAATATGACACACTTGCAGCCGTTATCGCTGCACTATATGACGCCTACCCCAAAACCCGCCGACACTTAACTGGTCATAGCGATATCGCACCGGGTCGAAAGACAGATCCTGGCGATTATTTTGACTGGGCGAAGTTGCGCGGGCTGGTAGCGCGAAAGCTGAACGACTAACCTATGACAATTAGCAAGATAGCGATTACTCATAATAACAGCAGCATTCAATTCCACATTCAATTCATTTATCTATGCTATAGATATGCCATGAAAATGCTATAATCCGTCAGTTTTTTGACAACAGTAAATCAGCAAACAACCATCCCTAAACAAACTAGCAGAATAGGTTCTCATGGCAAAAAGTCGGTTATTTCGTTCAACCATGGTGGTCAGTAGCATGACCATGCTGTCGCGTATTTTGGGTTTGGTACGCGATATTGTGTTATTAGGTGTCTTTGGCGCAGGTGGCCTGATGGATGCTTTTTTAGTCGCCTTTAAGATACCAAACTTTTTGCGGCGTCTGTTTGCTGAAGGCGCGTTTAGCCAAGCTTTCGTGCCAGTACTGTCCGAATACAAAGAAAAATATAGCTTACAACAGGTACAGATATTAGTCAGTCGTACCTCAGGGGCGCTGTTGTTGATTCTATCCATGCTCACCGTGGTCGTCATTTTGATGGCGCCGTGGGTAGTGACTTTATTTGCTCCTGGATTTGCTGATCAACCTGGTAAATTTGCCATCACCGCCGAGCTGCTGCGTCTTACCTTTCCCTATTTATTATTTATTTCTATGACCGCTTTTGCTAGCGGTATTCTGCAAAGCTACGGGCGTTTTGCTGCGCCCGCTTTTGCACCGGTGTTACTAAACTTGTGTATGATTGGCGGCGCATTAATTTTTGCCCCTATGTTCGATACACCGATTATGGCGCTTGGTTATGCCGTTGCAATCGCTGGTTTACTACAGCTCTTATTACAACTACCGCAGCTTTGGCAACAAAAGCTGCTGGTCGCACCCAAGGTCGACTTTCAGCACGAAGGCGTAAGACGTATTTTGAAGCTTATGCTACCTGCCATTTTTGGCGTCTCTGTCACTCAGATCAATCTGCTCCTCAATACCATTTTTGCCTCATTAATGATTGGCGGATCGGTTTCTTGGCTCTACGCGGCAGAACGTATGAGCGAGTTGCCGTTAGGACTGATTGGCGTAGCGATTGGTACAGTCATTTTGCCAAGCTTATCAAAGAGTGAGGCGCAAAAAGACGACGTTAGCTTTAAAAAGACCATCGATTGGGCAGCACGACTGATTATTTTAGTCGGTGTGCCAGCCTCAGCCGCCCTATTTATACTGGCTGATGTGCTGATGCAAGCGCTGTTTTTGCGTGGTGAATTTACCTTGCGTGATGCGCAAATGAGTTCGCTGGCGTTACGCAGTATGGCCGGTGGGATTTTAGGCTTTATGCTCATTAAAATATTTGCGCCCGCATTTTTTGCCCGTCAAGACACTAGAACGCCAGTAAAAATCGGTATCATATCGGTCTTTGCCAATATGGTTTTTAGTGTGATTTTTATCGGGATATTCTACTTTTTAGAGATACCTCTGCATGGTGGTCTTGCCCTTGCGACCACAGGAGCGGCCTTCGTAAACGCGGGCTTATTATATTATTTCTTACATAAGCGCGATATTTTCCGTTTTGGCAACCATTGGAAAAAGCTGTTTGCCCAGTTTGCAATCTCTACCGCCTCTATGGTTGCCATCCTTTATATCATGTTGCCCTACTTCCCAGCCGACGAGGCTCAGTGGCGACGTATCGCGGCTCTGCTCATTATGTGTGCAGTAGGTGCTTTGGTTTATGGGGTGGTATTACTAGCAACAGGCTTCCGTCCACGTCAGCTAAAGCATGGCTAATTTATCTGTGAATGTTGAATAAATGACTTACTAAACCAAAACAAGCTTAATATGAGAATTGACAGTGAATGCCGCTGATAGTTGCCATAATTGTTTATTGATAAATAAATAAAATCTGAGGGTTACTATGACAATCAAGCATTCGATGCTGCAACGCTTACCAATGCTAATAACCGCTAGTGTATTGAGCACTGGATTGCTCATCAGTGGTTGTAGCAACAACGATAATGTAGAAACAGATGGCGCAAACACAGCAAGCGATACAGCCGCCATCGCTGACAACCCTGAAATCGATGCAGCCAATCAAACGGCAGGCGTTGATACGAAGAGCACGGTTGCAGGCGAGCAAATGACTGATAGCGCTGAAGACGAAACAGCTATTGATAGTGACAATATTAACCCTGTGATAAGCGCAGATAAAGAAAACGCCAAGCAGCCAAGCTTAGTCACTAACCCGACTCAATCTGGTACGCCAGAAGACACGGTTAAGCAAGCATTAGATAGCTTATATCAAGGTGACGTGAAAAAATCAGCCGGATACTATAAAGTAGACATGGCAAACTTTGAAGCAGAGCTTGCTAAGACGCAATCTGCTTTTCAGCAAACCGTCGATGGTGTTACTATCCTTGATACGACATATAATGCTGATAAAACTCGTGCAACCATCACTGGTGAGCTGATGCTAAAGGGTCAGAGTGAGCCCGCACCCTTGACTTATGAATTGCAAAAAATAGCGGGGCAATGGAAAATTTTGGGTTAAGACGCCACCCTGTATTCTTCCATGAGCAATTTAGAAAAAACCACTTTTTTAAAGTGGCTTTTTTGGCAATACTTTATCTCAATCTCACAACAATTCATCTGCTGTCACTGCTTTACCTAGCATCACGACATCAGCGATAAACCCTTCCATATCGCAAACTTTTGGCATGTAGCCCCACTGCTCAAAGCCAAACTTACGGAACAGTCCTAAGCTTGGCTGATTATGGGCGAACACAAGGGCGACGATATTGTTAATACCGAGGCTTGGCGCTTGTGTCATCATCCAGCGTATCAGCGAGCTACCCAAGCCCTGCCCATGATAGTCCTGATGTAGATAAATACTAATCTCACTGCTGATATGATAGGCCATACGTGCGTACAGATCACTATAGCTGCCCCACGCCACTATCAGTGCTGACGCTGTTTGCTCTGCGCTTTCGCCAGCCGTCGCCACTGCTCTCACGACATAAATAGGTCGAGTAGCACTATTTAAATGCTCATCAAACCAAGCCTCGCGCTCTTCACAAGTCACGTGTGTCAGATTGGCCGTTGCTTGTTTGCCCGCGATGCTTTGATTATAAATAGCCAAAATTTCTGATAAATCGTTCTGACTTGCACGCTCGACAACGAACGAATCGTTTAGATTATATTTTGATAAAATAGGCGGTATAGTAGTCAGGGCAACGTCAGTCATAATATCTCCATCGTTAATGGCGTGGTTGGTAATAGCTGCTGGTAAGTGACAATCATTAAGTGCTGTCCATCTGCAATAATGTTGGTAAATGAACTATCTATTTAATTGATACAGCAGTGATAAATAATGACACTTATCGCCTCTTACTTCGATTATGGACGGACTATAGGATGTTAGTAGGGCTATTTTACTTTATAATGGCTGCTTTTAGACACATCGATTTTTAGTATAGGTGTGTTTTTTCGTTTTTTATCTGGTCTTATCATAGCTGAAAACTTATGAATACCTACTTTCTTGAGCAACTGATTGCGTCGCCGAGCGCTTTGCCTACCAACACTAGCCCGATAGACCTGGCACCTTGCGTGTTGACTATCGGTAATTTCGATGGCGTCCATCTGGGTCATCAAGCGATGCTGTCCCAAGTTCGGGAGATTGCCCAAGCACAAAACCTTGGCTCTGCCGTCATGATATTTGAGCCACAACCTCGTGAGTTTTTTGCTCCTGACACTGCCCCTGCGCGCCTGACCAATTTGGCAGAAAAACAAGCATTGCTCGCCGAATATGGTGTTGAAACTTTGATTGTAGCAGGCTTTGATGCTGATTTTCGCTCGCTATCGGCCAAAGCTTTTGTGGATATTTTGGCACTGCGCTTAAACGTTAAAGCCTTAGTGTTGGGTGATGACTTTAAATTTGGTCATGACCGTACTGGCGACAGTCAGTTTTTGCGAGATTATGGCTTAGATGTGACCAACCTACATACGGTTACTGATGTTAGTGAAAAAGCGGCGCGCATTAGCTCCACTCGCGTTCGCGACTTATTGTTGGCTGGCGACCTTGACGCTGCTAATGCGCTACTTGGTCGCGATTACGCTATAACAGGATTGGTAGTCGGCGGTGATAAAATCGGTCGCACTATGGACTTCCCTACGGCAAATATTGACTTAAAACGCTTAAAACCAGCCTTACATGGTATCTTTGCCGTCGATGTGGTGAGTCTAGACGATGATGGCAACGTCATCGCTAATGGTTTAACTGCACAAGCAACTGATGGAAAAACAGGCGTGGCAGGCTTGCGTCCGCATAGCTTATTTGGCACTGCGAGTATTGGTATCAGACCTTCTATTGATAAAGAGCATAACTGGCGTTTGGAAGTGCACTTTCCAGAATTGCAAGCGGATTTGTATGACCTGACTATGCAAGTACGGTTTTTACATTATTTGCATGGTGAACGTCATTATGATGGTTTAGAGGCGCTAAAAGTCGGTATCCATAACGATGTAAAAGCGTTACTCGAATGGCGAGACGAGCAGCCTAATTAGCGTCTTAACTGAAATCATTATAATTAAGATATAGAACAGAGAAAACCCACAATTTTACATTTATAAAATTGTGGGTTTTTTAATCGACTTATTATTTGTTTTTAAACTTATCTAATTTTATGCGTCTGGATGCATCCGTACATTTAGCTCATCAATGGTTTCAACCCATGCGGCATCTTGCGTCCACTCTTCTTGTAAAAACATCCGTTGATTGTCATTCCAAATATCAGACTTTATCAACTCTTCATCTTTAGCCAATTGATGCTTTTCAATAAAGCTATCAATCGCTTCATCAGAGCTATCCAGTCCTAACTGAGCAAACAACTCATTCATGCTATATTCAGGTTCACCTAACATACTTTTTCTCCTTAAATGCTACCAGTTTAATAGTGCTTATTATTCAACCTACGCTATTCATTGTAGCAAGCTTTATTTTAAAAGCTGTTATTCAACGTTAAGCCAACGTTATCAATTATGTTAACGACTCGTAGTATTAAGACAGGCAGGACACCTCCTAATAAAAAACGCGCCCTAATATTAGGGTCTGTTGAACATTTAAATATTAGGACATAAAAAAGCCCTCTAATGACAGAAGGCTTCTTTCTATACTACTTTTAATATCACTGTATCAATAGATTATCTGCTTATGGTAGCAAATGTGATACGGCATCACGCTCTTCGCTAAGCTCTTGCTCAGTGGCTGCCATCTTCTCTTTTGAGAAGTCAGATGACACGTCAACGCCGTCTACGATAGACCAGTCGCCGTTAGTGCAAGTCACTGGGAATGAGTAGATTAAGCCCTCAGCAATACCGTATTCGCCGTTTGAGTAAACGCCCATAGAGACCCAATCATTCTCATCGCTACCTAGCGCCCATGTACGTACATGGGCAATGGCTGCGTTGGCCGCAGAAGCAGCAGATGATGCACCGCGAGCTTTAATGATTGCAGCGCCGCGTTGTTGTACTTCTGGGATATAAGTACCTTCGTACCACTCACGATCGACTAAATCTAGTGCTGGCTTGCCGTTTACAGTTGCAGCCGTTAGATCTGGATACTGAGTTGATGAATGGTTACCCCAAATGATCATTTTTTTCACGTCATTAACGGTGCTGTCCGTTTTGCCAGCCAACTGTGCCATCGCACGGTTATGATCTAGGCGAGTCATAGCCGTAAAATTACGTGGATCTAAATCTGGTGCATTACGCTGAGCGATAAGCGCATTGGTGTTCGCAGGGTTGCCGACGACCAATACTTTTACATCACGGCTAGCAACGTCGTTCAGTGCTTTACCTTGCGCTGAGAAAATCGCAGCATTGGCTTCTAGCAAATCTTTACGTTCCATACCTGGGCCACGCGGACGTGAACCGACTAGCAGAGCATAGTCAACATCTTTGAATGCAACGGTCGCATCATCAGTTTGAACGATACCGGCCAATAATGGAAATGCACAGTCTTCTAATTCCATGACCACACCCTTTAGGGCGTCAAGTGCTGGGGCGATTTCAAGCAATTGCAAAATAACTGGCTGATCTTTACCTAGCATCTCACCAGAGGCAATACGAAATAACATAGCATAGCTGATATTACCAGCGGCACCAGTGACGGCAACACGTAAAGGCTGTTTCATTGACATTGAATACTCCCTAATTATAGATTAGATAATTCACGATTCTAATGAATAGTTCTGATTAATGATTCTAATGGATGGTTCTGATTGATGAATATCGTTTGAGATAGCGATCTGCTCACTGTATATAGCAGTCATAAACCGATAGCTAGTGTAGCACCTCAGCCTATTAATCGTCTAGAGAAAGCAAGAAGGCTATGCACGACTATATTGTTACATTTTATACGGGTAGCAAGACAAAGCTGATAACAAAGCCTTTGGTATAAAGGTTTAAGAATAAAGATAAGGGGATAAAAAAAACAGTGTTAGCAACAATAATTTAAGAGCAATCCTGTTTGTAAATTAACACATATCAATCAATTAGCCGTCGCAAAGGACGTTACTTACCACCTGAAATAATGAACTTTTTGCCGCAATTGTCTACTACCTCATTACAGCTACCAAATTCGCTACCTTCATAGCAAACGTGGACATCGATCAATATTGTCTGGCGTCGACTGCCCGCTTGGCAAATTAAGTCGATGCTAGAAGCTGGCATACCACTATTAAGGCGGGTCATCTGCCCAATAAAACGTGATTTTGAGACAGTATAACTGTTGCCCGTATTCAGCTCGTTAGGCAGTTTTAGAGCGCTGGCATAGTTGGTGATTTGGCGAAAATAATTGCTGGCACTCAATGGACTACAGGCACCATAATGTTGCCATACTTGGCTACGTACCGTGGTGTCGGGCATGATGCGATTGACAACTTTTAGCTGCAATGGGGTCAGACGTGGCTCGGCACCGCGCCCGCAGCGCTCGCCATAACCCATATCCAGACCTGATACGGTTAACGAATAACCCTCTAAACATTGACGCATACGCGCTCGTGTTGGCTGCAAGCTACACAGTGCCGGTGTCATCTCAATCATCAGTACCCGCTGCCCGCTTTTAACAGCGCTGGCCGCATGAGCTGGCATCAGCATCGCGCTTTGTAGCACTAGCAAGGCAGCACCGCTCATCGCCGTATACCCTTTATCCTTACACTTTCTACTTATCGCAGGCTTTTTGCTTACTGCATCGTCGTTCAACAATGCAGATGGCTTAATCGGCGTTGATGTCGACAGCACATCCACCCGCGTCTGATCCGGTAACTGACGATTAGTTTGCGATAATCTAGCGTGCACTGACATAGTCAGATTGAAATATTTTTTGATCATAAGGGATTAAGGCATCTAGCAATGATAAAAGAGTGGGTAAGCTTGGATAAAAGTAATTAAAGTAGCAATATTCATCAAACCAAGCTAAAAATAAACCAACAAAAAATACGGACACTAACTAAAGCAATGGTAGCAAAATGCTTTTTTTAATCTATAGCAGAAACGTAAACATCACTTAAGTGTCGCTTAAACATAAGAAGTAGCATGAAAACTGCTTAGAAGACAAACAACTATGGGGAATGAAAAGTAATATCGAACCATCACGCACTGCTGATATCAATTTTTCTTGCTTGCTGTGCCTGCGCAGACGGAGGCGACAAAAAATTGATATCAGCAATAGCGTCGCGTTTTTAGGATGTTTTGACTATGCCTTGCAGAAGAACAACTGATTGGTGCAAATAAAATTTGTATTTAAAAATAAATCAGTAAAAAAAAGAAACCATTAACAGTTTATCGTTAATGGTTTCTTTTTTGCTAAGTGAGCACTTTAGAATGCAGCAGGAATCGTTCCCATGCGTTGACTAATAGGCTGACTACGACCCAATAAGCTACTATAAATCGTGGCGTTTTCCATGACATGCTTCACATAATTGCGCGTTTCCGGAAAAGCAATTGACTCAACGTATTGGTCGGCATCGAGTGAACCATAAACTGGCTGCCAGCGCTTGGCATTATTAGGACCTGCATTATAGCCGGCTGTTGCCAGTACTGGCTGATAGTTTAATTTGCCCAAGATATCACCCATATACCAAGTCCCATAACGGATATTGGTATCGCCACTGTTAGCGCGACTGGCACTATAAGTCTCACCTAAATTACGGGCGATATATTTTGCTGTATCAGGCATGACTTGCATCAACCCACTGGCACCAACACCTGAGCGCGCTGAGGCTACAAATCGACTCTCTTGACGCATGATGCCATAAGCCCATGCCGGATCAATCCCCGCTGATTGGCTGTAGCGAACGACGGCATCTTGGTGCGGCATCGGATGCGATAAAGCCAAGCTGTCGACTCTGTCAGTATTGTCCACAGCATAAATTGCTCGATCGAGCCAGCCCATGTCATGTGCCAAGCTCGCCGCAGCGATAATCAAATTATCATCACGATTGTCACGTGCTTGCTTGACAGCCCAATTCCATTCACGATTGGCATAGGCACGACTGGCATCAGCATTGTATAAAGCAAACGCCCGAGCGAAGTTAGCGTTTTGCATGACGCGTGCACGATCGGCAGTACTGACATTTGGCAAGTTGCTACCACCCAAACGACTGGCATCAAAACGTTGACCGGCTTTGTCTTTTGCCATTAAGCCGTAATACTCATTACTTTTTGCCAAATTCTGATACATCTTCTTAGCGGTATTGCGCTTGTTAGCATCGCTTGATTGCTCATAAGCACGTGCCAACCAATATTGCCATTGATTGCCTTTTTGCGTTTCACTGTCCATGTGAGCGATGGCCTCGACCACATCATCCCAACGCCCAAAGCGAATGGCCGCCATGGCGTAGTCTTCGGCTTCTTCAAAGTTAAAGTCATCGTCTAAGCTACTACGGAACCAATCAACCGCCTCAGCATTAAAGCCATCATCGGTATTATGGTTCATACGTTGCACCCCAAGGGTACGATACGCATAGCGACGCGTCTCATCATTTAACAATCTCGCTGAACGCTGATTGTCTTGCTTGATATCAAAATCTAGCTGCAACGCGGCTTCACGATAAGATTTATCTGCTAGGCGACCCATCGCATATAAGTACAAGTATTGATTGGTTTGACTGTTTGGCTCACGGGTAAAACGGGTAAAAAATGAAGACGGGCTCAGCTGAATCTCACTGAGTGCAGAATAAGGAATAGGCGTGCCCAGACGTGACGACAACGCCATGATATCGCCCGTTTTACCCTTACGTAGCATGCGCTTCAGGCGTGCCGCTCGATCTTGATTGCTAATCATAGGGTTGTTGTTCATCTCCATCGCCAGCTGATCACACAAGGCGGGTTGCTTTTTGGTCGTCAGCCAAACATCCGGCTTGGCTGCCATGGCGCGCATGGTATCGCCACCATTATTAAACCCAAGCGCAACGGCGCACTTCTCACTGGCATCGGCATTGGTGATCAAATTTGCCACTTGGCGTACTGAGGCATAATCATTAGAGCCTGCTTTGGTTTCCGCAAAATCAGCCACGAGCTTTTCGGCCATGACCGTATCTGGATATTGACGCACAAACTGCGACACTGCTGCCGAGCTTTGGGAATTTAGATCTAAATTCATCCGCCAGTAAGTCGGATACATCGCAAACAAACCGCCACTCATCATTTGCTCATAATTATAGAGCGCACTGACATCACCACGATCGGCGGCGATGGCTGCTGCCGTGAATGAGTCAATACTGCTGTCTTGCTGATAAGTGCCGTAAGATACTGGCTCAGCACACGCCACCTGAGACAAACCTAAGGCGCCCATTGCCGTGGCGACACTCAGCGCTCCAATGCGCAGCGATCTGGTATTCATAGGACTGACTTGCTCGCTAGTCTTGGCTGTGGGTATGGCATTGACGTCATAACTGTCGCTATGGTTACGTTTGGCAGCGCGGCGCTTTGTCATACTTACTCTCTTTATCATCGTAGTGGTATTTAATCGTTGGCTTGTCGGTGCTTATCTTTGTTGAGGAAATGTTTTATCAAGAATAATGTTTTGTCGAGGACATTTTTAGAATAGGCTCATCATACTATAGTTGTTTAACTTTCAACCAGCATCCTTACCATTTGTTAATAATTAGGACAGCAGCACGAAACATAAAAGTGATAGAAGCATAAAAATGATAATAGTATGGCTAACTCGTAGAGATAAACAATAAAATTTTCCATAATAAGACAAATTAGCTACGCCTTACCAATATCCACTACTTACGGTAGTAATATTGATCCGCCTTAGCACTAATTTATGCATGCCTACCTTTGGCATCAACAACAGTACAAGCTAAATACTTTATGAAAGGTTAGCGATTTTCAATCTCTGCTCTATTATTGATAAGCAATTGATACTATTATGAATAATTTATCCTGATTATAATCGAAAGCACACGCTTACTTTTCACATTAGCACAGGGTTGTGATAAAATACGCCACCTGTTAATCGCTTACCCCGCTATATTTTAGTCAATCATGGACTTATCCTTATGAGTGTTACTGTATTCAACCCCCGCATTAATGACGCTGCCGTTGCTAAGACGACTGTCACCGCGCCTGCTGTCACTGCACTCAATGAGACAAGTTCAGCCCAAGCGCCTGTCAATAAAGCGCCGACTAAAAAGGTGTTTGTCACCACGCAGGGCTGTCAGATGAATGTCTATGACTCTGGCAAAATGCTCGACGTGCTAGGTGATTCACACGGTATGGAAGTGACGCACGATATCGATGAAGCCGATGTGCTGCTAATGAACACCTGCTCCATTCGTGAAAAAGCACAAGAAAAAGTGTTTTCGGAATTGGGTCGCTGGCGCAAACTAAAAGAAAAACGTCCTGATTTGGTCATCGGTGTCGGCGGCTGTGTGGCCTCGCAAGAAGGCGATAACATTCAAAAGCGCGCACCTTATGTCGATATGGTTTTTGGCCCACAAACCTTGCATCGTTTGCCTGAACTCTATGATCAATCAAACGAGCAACGTGAAATTGCGCCTAAGAATCGTATCGGTACGGTAGATGTATCCTTCCCTAGTATCGAGAAGTTTGACTTTTTACCTGAGCCGCGCGTTGAAGGCTATAAGGCCTTTGTATCCATTATGGAAGGCTGCTCAAAGTATTGTTCATTCTGCGTTGTTCCTTATACGCGCGGTGAAGAGTTATCGCGTCCACTGGATGATGTATTAGCAGAGATTGACAGCTTAGCTGAGCAAGGCGTGCGTGAAATCAATCTATTGGGTCAAAACGTCAACGGCTATCGCGGCCAAAAAGACGATGGCAGTATTTGCCGTTTCGCTGAGCTATTGCACTATGTCTCACATGTCGATGGTGTCGAGCGCATTCGCTATACCACCAGTCATCCGCTAGAGTTCACTGATGACATCATTGACGCTTATGCCAAATTACCAGAGCTGGTATCGCACTTGCATCTACCGGTTCAAAGTGGCTCAAACGCTATCTTGGCGGCGATGAAACGTAACCATACTATTGACGTTTATATCAATCAAATCAATAAGCTTAAAGCCATTCGTCCTGATATCCATTTGTCGAGTGACTTTATTATTGGTTTCCCCGGTGAGACTGAGCAAGACTTCCAAGATACGTTGAACTTAGCAAAAGAGTTAAATTTCGATCACTCTTACAGCTTTATCTATTCGAAACGTCCGGGTACGCCAGCAGCAGAATTACCCGATGATGTGAGCTTCAAGACTAAAAAAGAGCGCTTGGCTGAATTCCAAAAAGTCATCATCGACTCAACGCTCGCCAAAACCCATGAAATGGTTGGCACTACTACTCGCGTATTGGTTGAGCAAGTCGCCAATCGTCATCCTGATTGCTTAATCGGTACGGCGGATAATACACGTACGGTCATGTTCCCTTATGACGTTGATACAATGGATGAAATGTTGGGTAAAATCGTGAGCGTACGTATTACTGACTTTGTGAGTCCGCATATGGTGAAAGGTGAGCTAGTCGAGGTATTGGCTTAAATTTTTAGAAAAATTGAATGAATGAAAAAGCCGTTCGCTATTTAATAGTGAACGGCTTTTTTATTTGGCTTTGTAGGTGAGTTTATTTTTTCAATCTCATGTAAAGAGTACCAATAAAACGTAACCCCCTGATTCAACGAGATAGATGTTACAAATCATAAATACTAGTGCTTAAATTCAAGGCACAGCTAATACAGCGCAATTACATAAGTCGCTACTCTGAAATTGAGTCATATCACCAGCCTTAAGCTCTAGTATCGGAAATACTCTGACCGTCAAAGGTTTGTTTAATCGATAAGCCATAGTGCCCGTATCTCGCATCAAGGCACATAGTTTATCGATAGGTGTATGCCCCGGAATAGGAACTGTATCAAGACCAATGCCGCAGACAGCGCTATTGGTTAATAACATAGGTATGTCAAACTCATTATCGATAGTGGCTTGCGCCAATCCTTTATCCTCAGTGACTGCCAACATCAATCCTGAAAACCCAATAATATCGATACCTGTAATAGATTTAAAAACTTTCGTTAATAAAGCCGATATTTCAACCGTACCCGAAGCGCCAAAATAGGGAACGCCAAGCAGTTTGTAAACCTTAACCATTGAATGACAATCTTTAGAAGGTGCGGGTGAAGTGTCCATACCTAGATAATTCCACCCTGAGGCTGCGTTAAGTCGTTTCACGCAGCTATCGACATTATCGATATGATACTGTAATGCTACGCTCAAAGCATCAAAGGCAATGCGCTGACGTTGCTGATAACTAGCAGAATCAAAGCTGGATTGCTTACGTACCTGCTGCAAAGTTTTTACCAATAAATCAGGCGTTTCAAGACCAATAACGAAGCCTTTATTCACCTCACCGCTATGATAGCTCGCTGGAAAGTAAGGAATAAATTCATCACAGTTAAAATTTACCGTAAAGTTGAAATTACCTTCCCCTCTAGGTGTGAGTTTAGCAATATTTTGTACCGCGCTCGCACATTGCTCAATCAATGCATTATCTAAGATACCGATATCATTAGCGGTGACATTCACACAAGCATTGCACAAATCGCCATATTGAGCGATAAGCTCGGGCAAAATGCTAATTTCTTGTGCTGTCTTAGCCTCTCCTATTGCAAAGCGAACCCGTAGACCATTTTTACCTTTATTGAGCGTCGCTAAAATATCAGTGATGGTAGCCAATCCAGTGGCAGCAGTTAACACCTTTGAAGTATCTAGATACTCACCAAACGGGTTGGTTACTATACGTATTGATTGTACGGTATAGCCTTCATTGCCTAAACCTGCGACTATTTTTTCACAGTGCTTAATAGCATCTTCCAACACAGCATGCCATGTTGTCATATCCAAATCTAAATTGATAAATGTAGTCACTGTGCGTACTTTGCAAAGATTTTTATTCTTTAACTCTTCTTGCATCTCAAATTCTAGCGGCGTCTCTAAGTTGAATGGTTGGTTAGCATCAGGATTATCATTCATGGTTTTTTCCATTTATTAATCTAAGTCAAAGAACAACTTATAATAACTGGACATTTATCGATATACCACTCAATGCTAATTTTATTTTACGATTATACATAGAGTATTAGCCTTAGAATGAGTTATTTTTTCAAGCTCATGTGGTCAATACCGATGAAACGTAACCCATAGACTTGGGATAGATACTTTCTTTGGATGAATCCCTATAGGTTGGTTCTATAAACATTGCGAAGCGTAAAAACTGTATTGCAGTTTTAGCTTTTCAGAGACACTCTCTATATAAAACATCTCTAATTATCAATTTTTAATAAGGAGCTGTAGTATATAAGCACAAGACTTGCTAAATTGCTGACAAAGACCTTTAACCCATAAAACTATTCAACACTTCAGCCAATAACGCCGCGGCAATTAAAATAAATATCACCCCGCAGCCGCGATTTAGCCATGCCAAACGCTCGCCAACATCCAGCCAGCCCGCCAGCTTCTTACCACCAATGGTATAAATAAGTTGCCAAATCGTCTCGCTCAAAAATAGCCCACAAGTCAGCATAATATACTGCGGCCACAGCGGCGCGCTAAAATTAATAAATTTGGGGAAAAAAGCGGCAAAGAATAGAATAGCTTTGGGATTGGACAATGATACCCAAATACCGGTACGAAATAAGGTGCTATTACTTGGCGATACTTTGACCGCTGCACTAGAAAGGGAGCGTGGCTGCGGCGTATTTTTATCATTAACAGACTCAATCGTATCAGGATAGTCAGCCGCCACTTCTTCGCTCATTTCACGAGCATCATTCATCAAGCTGCCCTCGCCTGCATCACGCCAAGAGCTGATACCCAAGTAGATTAGATATGCTGCGCCTGCTGCTTTAATCACTGTCAGCAACCAAGGTGATTGGCGACTGATCACATCCAATCCAAGCAACGTAGAAAGTAGCAGAATGAACAAACCGAGGCTTAACCCTGCCAGCGTCCATAGCGTCCGCTTCACGCCGTAGTTCATACCATATTGAAACGCTAAGAGCATGTTGGGACCAGGGGTCGCCGAGATAAAAAACGTACTTGCAAAAAATACCGCAAACAGATGCCAAGACATCGACCAACCCCTACTCTTTTATTTAGAATAAATTAAATACGCGAAAAAATTAAAAAAATAAACACCGCCATAAAGACGGTGTATTTTATGCTAGCTCGCGACTTACTGATAATAGAAAAAAGCTGTTTCTGATTTAATCCATCAGTTGACTGTGCAGCTGTCTAATAACTTCTGTAAAAACCCATCACAACGCGCAATTTCACTCAGTTCAACGTATTCATCAGCTTTGTGCGCCTGCTCAATACTACCAGGACCACAGATGATCGTTGGGATACCACTATTGGTAAACTGACCACCCTCAGTCGCATAAGCCACTTTATGACGTTGGTCGTCTCCTGTCAGTGCTGCTATTAACGCTTGTAGCTCAGCGCTGTCGCTATCGGTCATTGCTGGTACGCTTTCTTCTTGCATCAGCTCAATACCCGTCTCCGGCGCGCGTGCTTGCATTTGTGCGCTGAGCTCTGTAACCTTCGCCTGAATCGGCGCAAGGATATCGTCTTGGGTCATGTGCGGCAGATTGCGATAGTCAAAGGTAAACTCGCATAGATTGGGGACAATATTGGTCGCCGTGCCACCTTTTATTGTGCCTACAGACAGTGTCGAATAAGGCACATCAAACAGTGCATCATTATCACTACGATGACTGATCTCTTCCGCTAAGGTATCAACATAACCGATCAAACGACTGGCATAGCTGATAGCGTTGACGCCCTGTGCAGTCAATGACGAATGCGCAGACTTGCCATGCACACGGCAACGATAAACCGCGATGCCTTTATGTGCCACCACCATCGTCATCTTGGTCGGCTCGCCAACGATACAATAATCAGGGGTGATACCCCGTGCTTTTAAATCTGCCAATATTAATGGTGCACCCAAACAGCCTACTTCTTCATCAAATGATAAAGCCAAATGTAATGGACGACGTAGCTGACCATTTTTAGATAGTTTTACCGCTTGTGGCAATAAAGTTAATGCACAGGCGATGAAGCCTTTCATATCACAAGCGCCGCGTCCGTATAGCTTGTCGCCACGTATCGTCGCGGTGAACGGCTCGGACGTCCATTCTTGCCCATCGACTGGCACGACATCAGTATGACCAGATAGCACGAGACCGTGATTGACTTCGTCAGCGTTTGCCCCTGCTGGCACAGTAACGAACAGATTGGCTTTATTTTTGGCTTCATTAAAGGTCAAGTCTACTGTTAAGCCCAATTGCTCATAGTAAGCTTGCACATCTTCAATTAATGCTAAGTTTGAATACCGACTGACGGTATCAAAGCCAATTAAGCGCGTTAGCCAATCAATACTTTGGGTGGGATAAGCAGTAGTTGCCAAGGTTTGTCTGTTATTATCAGTGCTATTATTATCGATGCTGTTCTTTATAGTCATAAAACATCCTTATTACGGTATAAAATAAAAGAGCTACCCTCTTTGCAATGAGCGACGCTGTAACGCTTTGACTTCTTCATCCAAGCCTGCAATCGGACCTTCTACTGGTACGTTTGGCGTAATTTCTTGAATACTCAATGAGTTGATGGGCGATGTTGAGGTCACGCCCATCTCCTCCATCCATTTTCCTAACTGCTTTGAGGAGCTAACGTAGACGATACGACCAAGACCTGCCCATGCATGAGCCGCCGAGCACATGGCACAATGCTCACCTGAGGTATAAACCACGGCTTTGGCACGCGCATCCGCTGTCATGTTTTGCGCGGCCCATTGTGCAACAGCAATTTCAGGATGATAAGTCGCGTCGACCGAATTAGCACGGTTACGATCTTCGCGTAATACCTGACCATCACTATCGACCAATACGCTACCAAAAGGTTTATCACCCGCTTCTAGCGCTTCGGCTGCAAGCGCCACACAGCGACGCAAATGCTGCATATCATGGTCAGTTATCATCTCAGACTCCTCTTTATTCTTTTACCGCAACACATCATTTGTATTGCCAATCACATCACTTATGATGGATGATTTTGATTCATAATATCAACGACTGGCGGCATTGGTTTTGGCTTAGTATTAGAAGCCTTACCTTCAGCTTGTAGCTCTTTGGTGGTTTTGGCATCGATAGCCAGTCCCGAAATCAGCGCAATATCTTTGACAGGCTTACGCTGGCGGGTGGCAAAGCTCACTGGTACCATACGCGCAAACTCATAGATATGCAGATAAGACTCTTCACCACCTTCAAAGTCTTCGTCATCTTCTAAACGAATCCCGCCGATTTTAGCCAAATCCGATAGCATCTCGTTTTCTTCGCCACTCAGACGGCAGTCAGTAATACCAAAACCCGTCATAAAGCCATTCGCCCACTGTTTCAGTGCCATCACGCGCTCGTACAAGTCATGTTCATCATCTGGTACCAGCGGCGTATACGAATAAGCGTCGTCTTTGTCTTTTAACTGAAACACGGTGTCCTCTGCTTCTTCAGTCAACAAGGTTAGTGCTTCATCAGGCAATGGCGCAAAACTCAGCTCCTCAAACACCTTGGCCCATACCTTTTCATCAGGTGCATCGCAAGCGGTCATCAGTCCCGTCATTAAGCCGTGTACCTCACTGATAGACACGTCAGTCCAATCGTCAAACGCGGCCAGCCATGTATTCCAGCCAGAGATATTATCATTCATAATAGATGTCCTAGTAATTGATTAGTAGTGTTAAATAGAAACAGATGCCGCGCACTATCATTAATAAAGCGGCGGCTGATAGAAGTTACGAAACAAAGCGGCATACAATTACTTTGTTGATATAGATATTATGCGGTCACCTATGGCATTATTAAACGCAGAGAACAAAATTCATTCACGCTTACTTGTTAAGGATAAAAACTGACTATGTATGATCAACTTAGAATATTAGAAAAAATGATACTCGACATCAAAAAACAGTATCAGCTTGTCAGTGCTGAACTTAGCAGCCTCAAACAACACCCTGTTACCGATCCCAAAGAACTTACCGCACTGCAGAGCAAGCTGGATAGCAGTTATACAGAACGTGACGGTGCCAAAAAACAGCTGAACGATCTCGATAAGCGCTATCAAAATCTGGCAGAGGCCCATCATATGATCGGTGAAGAGCAAGATAAACTGCAAAAGCAAATCAGCCAATTACAACAAGAAAACAGCGAGCTGCTACAGCATAATAATGAATTAAAGCAGCAGTACAGCGATATCAAACAGCAAAACAGCGACTTACAAAAGAAGAATCAGTTGGCCGCTGAACGGACGCAAGTGGTGTTAAAACGCTTAACCCGTATCGATCAAGCAGAAGGTTGATACATAGCGGCACGAGATAGTCAGTGGTGAGTTTGGCTTAAGTCTTTTTGCTTAAATAACTTTATTATCGATAAAAGCCACGTTGACTAAGTGCCTTTATTATCAACTGTCTTAGCTATCAAGTGCTTTAGTTATTAAGTGCTTTAGTTATCAAGTACCTTCATTATTAAAAATACAGCGTTAATTAAGCCACTAGACTCACACTTATAATCTCTTATATTACTCACTTTAATGACACATATTGTAGGATTTATCATGACTGATGACCAGACCAACCCTTTAAACAAGCAAGCGCCAAACAATCCATCACAAAATAACCAACTACCAACCAATGGGCTTAAATCCCAAAGAATCGCGCCAAATACTTCAGCTCCACAGAGCGGCGCTGCTAAACCTGCGCCTAAAACAAACAGCACTCCTGAGCCACAAATCAAAAAAGTAGATATTGCGATTGCTGGGGTGACCTATCCCATCTATTGCCCAGTACACGAGCAAGAAGAGCTACACTCAGCCGTCTCTTATATCAATAATTATGCGCTCGACCTAAAACGCGATGCGCCAAGCCTAAGCCAAGAGAGCTTGCTAGTACTGTGCTGCTTAAATTTATACGAGAAAATTCATACTTATCAAAGAAGCGATGAAGATCGTATTCAAGGAGATAAACAGTCTGAAGCATTGCTCAATAAAATCATGAAAGATGCACACTCTATCTTGTAAGTTTGTACTGATATTAAATTAGCATTCTAAAAAGACAAGCGCTTAGCTGATGACAGCTAAGCGCTTATTTTTTGACGATAACCAGTAAACACTGCGTTAATCTGCAGAGCTATAAACCTTGCCAGCATGAAAGTCCGCTTGATGCTCGTAGTTGCAAAAGAACAGTTCTTTATTAACTTGCGGATTGCTGTCACTTGAATTACTGTCACTTAAATGACTGTCACT
Organism: Psychrobacter sp. TB67; assembly: GCF_000511065.1. NCBI lineage: Bacteria > Pseudomonadati > Pseudomonadota > Gammaproteobacteria > Moraxellales > Moraxellaceae > Psychrobacter > Psychrobacter sp. TB67. The sequence goes on along the minus strand of NZ_AYYA01000055.1, from coordinate 185,121 downwards.
TAAATGACTGGCACTGTCGCTACTTGCCACCAAGTTCGGCTTAGTTTCTAAGACGCCGCGATATTCAGCCAAGCTGTTACCACAAAAATCGCAGTGACGCGGTGTGGTCACATCACCATCTTTTGGCATCATGCTTCTAGGCGCACGCGGGTACATAAACTTATAAAAGCCCCACATCACAATCCAGATAATAATTATCATCATAATAGCAGCGAACACAGCATTGCTCCTTAGAGTATGGATTAAGACTTTATAAACTTAACGCTGCAGGCTGAGCGCATAGATACGGAAGATACTGAACGAATAGATACTCAGATTGTCTTCAAACTATAGCTGCAGCTCACTAATATCAGCGACGGTTAGGAACAATGCACGAACTTGCTTAAGCAATGCCAAGCGATTGTTCTTTAGCGCCGCATCTTCACTATTGACCATGACATCAGCAAAGAACTGCGTCAACGGCTCATCTAGACTAACGAGCGTTTGCAATACTTGCGTATAGTCAGCCTGCTCCAGCATTGGCGTGACTACCGTTTGTGCTTGCAGCACACTCGTGTACAAAGCTTGCTCGGCAGGCTCGGACAATAACGCTTCATCAACATTGTCGGCGACACTTACTTCTGATTTGGCTAAAATATTGGCGACACGTTTGTTTGAATCAGCCAACATCGACGCTTGTGGTAATGCGCTAAACGCTTGTACCGCCCGAATACGCTGATCAAAATCAAGCGGCATATGCGGATTAATCGCTTGCACTGCCTGAATGGTATCGACACTAACGCCTTGCTCGGTATACATCGCCCGATAACGCGAATTTAGAAACGCCATGACTTGGGTAAAGGTATCGCCCATCTTGGCAATCTTTCTGCCATCGCTCGTGCTATAACCTTTAATCGCCTGCTCAACGAGCGCTACCAAATTAATCGGTAACTGCTTTTCAATCAAAATACGCAAGATACCAATCGCTGAGCGACGTAAGCTAAACGGATCTTTTGAGCCCGTCGGTGCTTGGTCAATGGCAAAAATACCGACGAGCGTATCTAAACGGTCGGCTAGTGCTAAGCAAATACCAATGGGCGTCTGTGGTAATACATCACCACTGAACTTGGGCAGATATTGCTCTTCTAAACTTGCGGCGACCGCTTCATGCTCATCATTCAAACGCGCATAATAGGTACCGGCGATACCTTGCAATTCGGGATATTCCCCAACCAATGAGCTTGCCAAATCGGCTTTGGACAAAATACCTGCACGTACCGTTTCATCGATACTAATATCGCGACCCTGTTGTTGCATCAAGGCGGCGATAAATGCAGCAAGCTTGGCAATGCGCTCAGATTTTTCCCAAATCGTACCCAATTTGTCTTGGAATACACGATTTTTCAGGCTCTCTGTCAGCGCAAATAGTGGCTGCTTTTGATCTTGTAAGAAGAAAAATTCTGCATCGGCCAAGCGTGGACGCACGACTTTCTCATTACCTTCAATAATTTGATTGGGGTCTTTTGACTCAATATTAGTAATAAAAATAAAGTACGGTTGTAGTTTGCCTGTTTTATCCGTTAAGCAAAAATACTTTTGATCCGCTTGCATGGTCGAGATAAGCGCTTCTTGCGGTACTTGTAAAAAGCGTGCTTCAAAGCTTGCTCGTAAGGCAATCGGAAAATCAACCAAGGCAGTCACTTCATCTAACAAGTCTTGCGGCACAATAGCATCAGAATTGACTTCATCAGCCAAGGCTTTGACTTGGTTTTTGATGAGCATTTGACGCTTATCAAAATCAGCAACTACTTTTAAACCACTTAGTAATTCTTCATAGTCATTGGCATGACCAATATCGTGATAATCAGGACTGTGGAAGCGATGACCACGGGTTTGCGTGCCGGTCTGATGCCCTTGGATGGTCGCATCAATGACAGTGCTATCCTGCATCAATACCGCCCATTGTACGGGACGCACGAATTCATCGCGGCTCGCGCCTGAACGCATACGCTTAGCAATGGGTAGATTATCCAGCGCCGTCTGAAAAATGGATGGCAGCAATTCAGTCGTTGCTTGACCCTGAATGGTTTGCTCATAACCGACATAATCACCTTTATCGGTGTTGATTGTTATCAGCTCACTGGCCTCAATACCCAAGCCTTTAGCAAAACCCATCGCCGCACGCGTTGGATTGCCATCAGCATCAAATGCGGCTTTAATCGCTGGACCACGTTTTTGCTCGCTACGATCCGGTTGCTTGTCGCTGATACCCTCAATTTGAAGCGCCAAACGACGCGGCGCGGCAAAGGCTTTAATATTATCGAAGCCAATTTCAGCTTCATTTAACTGCTCGGTGACACTGGCTTGTAGCGCATCACGTAAAGGTTTTAGGCTTTTTGGAGGTAGCTCTTCACACCCCAGTTCAAATAGAATAGTACTCATGGGATGCTCCTATTTATTAGTAGTTTGGTTGTTGTCAGTAGCTTGATTGTTTTCTGCACTTTCAGTTGCAGCGTCTTCTTTGGGCAAATACTTATCGAGCGCCGCTTGACGATGCGCCTCATCGGCTAATGGGAAGCCCAGCTTGGCACGCGCTTCCACATAACCAATGGCAACTTTACGCGCCAATGTACGTACACGCAGAATAAAGCGCTGACGTTCGGTCACCGAAATTGCACCGCGTGCATCCAGTAAATTAAAAGCATGTGATGCTTTTAATACCATTTCATAGGCAGGTAATGGCAACCCTTCAGCAACCAATTTATCTGCTTGCTGCTCATAAAAGTCAAACATCTGACCCATCATTGGCACATCAGCGTGCTCAAAGTTATAGGTAGACTGTTCCACTTCATTTTGATGAAAAACATCGCCATAAGTCACACGACCAAATTCACCATCTGCCCAAACCAAATCGTAAACGCTATCAACGCCTTGCACATACATCGCCAAGCGTTCAAGACCATAAGTGATTTCGCCAGTCACTGGGAAACACTCAATGCCGCCCACTTGCTGGAAGTAGGTAAACTGGGTCACTTCCATACCGTTAAGCCAAATCTCCCAACCAAGTCCCCACGCACCTAGCGTAGGCGACTCCCAGTTGTCTTCGACGAAACGCACATCATGTACCAACGGATCGATACCAATGGCTCTTAGTGAGTCCAAATATAGCTCTTGAATATTAGGTGGATTCGGCTTGAGCACTACTTGAAATTGATAATAATGCTGCAAGCGATTTGGATTGTCACCATAGCGCCCATCCGTAGGACGGCGAGATGGCTGTACATAGGCAGCATTCCAACGCTCAGGACCTAAGGAGCGCAAAAACGTCGCAGTGTGAAAAGTACCCGCACCGACTTCCATATCATAAGGCTGTAATATTACACAGCCCTTGTCGGCCCAATAATTCTGTAGGGTTAGGATTAAATCTTGAAAAGTCATCGGTTGAGAGTTTTTCGCTTCAGTTGTCATATTTTGAGTTGTCATAGTTTGGGGCATCGTCATAAAGCCACTGTGGAGTTTGTATTATGAAATAAAATATTGATAGTACTCGTATAGCCTATTCGGCAACGACTCTATTCGCCTGCTCACCTTACTAAAAAATGACTATTTTATCCATATTTACATTAACTAAATTTATCAGGCAACTGAAGAAACAACCTAGAAATATTGCATCTAGTCAAAATATACTAAAAACGTGACAGTATTGCTGATATATCGATATTACTTTTCACTCACTATATTTGCTCATCGAGCAATAAAAACATCACTAACGAGGTGATGAAGCCAACCTTAAATGGCAAAAAAATACCCAAATGCGTGAACATTTGGGCAGGAGGAAAAGTATGTCTTTGGTATCCTGATTGGTCAGGCTTTTTGTTTTTAATGGGCTCTAGCTTTGATATTAACCTTTTTGTTCTTAACGCTATTACTGATTACATTTACATTGATGATTTTACGATTGCTTTGTTAAAGACCTATTACTGGTACGACTCGCTAGAGGCTTTTGGTATAATTATCCATAGGATAATGTATATCAAAATACCGGGTACAGCTGCACTCAATGAAGAAACAATGACGAATAACAACCTGACCCAAGTAGGTGACCAGCCGACATATTCTGCAATGCCGCCCATCACACCGGCTATCATGCGATTATTCTGTGAGCGATGTAATTTTGCTAACTTAGCCAAATCAAATACCTCTCTGATATAGTTTATCTTTTACTTATTTTTAGTTTCATATGAGAACTTATTGTTAAAAAAACTTATTTTCTTAAAAACACTTATTCTCAAAAATGCTTAGCGTTCTCAACTTATGAATAATTATAGCAATGTTTAAAATATTATCTGTTGAGTATGTAGACGTACTTTGTGAGTTTATGCTACTTAAACTTGCCCTAATCTGTCATTAGGCCTCGTAAACCCCTGATTTTAAATAGATATTTCAAAATGTTTCAGAGTGAGGTTTATTTCTATAACCTTACGGCTTTACTACAGCGACTCTAACCTTTTGATATTCCAATCAATTATGACATATTGTAAACATAACCATAAAAGCAGAAAAACATTAAATCATGCAGGATAAATTTGGTAGATTTATGGTATTTTTCTAAGCATAAAACGGCTGTTTACAATAACCTACCTGTAACTATGTTCAAACCTTTATACCATGCTGATAAATTAACAAAGCCGCATCAGACCCATATTAGATAAGCAGTAAAATATAACAAAATCAAAATAAGACATATATAAGGACAGCTATGTACGAGACGGGTTTAATGATTGGGCATTTTGAGCCTCTACACTTGGGGCAGATGCGCAGTATATTGGAAGCAGCAGGACAAGCGAAGACCTTGCATATCGTCATCATGGCGCATCCATCACCGCATCCAGACTTTACCATTACCTTACAGGACAAAGCGCGTTGGCTACAGATGGCCTGCGCTGACTTAGCATTTATTCATATTCATACCACTGATCAAATTGAGCTACCACTGCACGAGCATGTCGCTGATGTTCATATTGATGTCGCTGTTAGTAATGCCAAGTTGCAACGTTTGGCAGAGGCATTAGCACTACCGGAAAAGACGGTATTATTCGTGGCGGATAACCATCCATTGGCGCAAAGCGGCATCCAAGAGCAACTGCAGATGCCAGTCGTTACTACCTCGCTACAGCCTGAGTTTGACTCTTATGCTATCGCTCGCAATCCCGTGGCGCACTGGTCAGCGCTTCATCCACAAGCACGTGGCGACTATACCAAGACCGTTGCTATCGTTGGTGGCGAAAGCTCAGGTAAGACCACACTGGTGCACAAATTAGCCAATTATTATGGTGCCAGCTTTGCGCTTGAGATGGGAAGGCTGTATGTCGGTACAGATTTGGGCGGCAGCGAGATTGGGCTACAGTATAGCGATTATGGCCCTATTGCCCTCAACCATGCGCAGGCAATACGAGAAGCAGCGGCTGAGGCCACGGCCCCTGTCACCATCGTCGATACCGACTTTGTGACCACTCAAGCATTTTGTGAAGAGTACGAAGGTCGCCGCCATCCTTTTGTCGCTGCCTGTATCGATGAGTTTCGTTTAGATCATACGATTATGCTAGATAATAATACGCCGTGGGTGGACGATGGCATGCGCTCATTAGGCACGCCTGAGGCGCGTGGACGCTTTGAGCAGCGCCTCGTCGATATTTTTGCCCGTCATGATATTAAGCCGTACATGGTTGATCAGCCTGATTACGATGCGCGCTACCAGCAAGCATTGCTATATATCGATCAGCATATTTATGGTAAAAAACCATAGAGTAATAAAATATACCCAAAATTCATGAATTTATAATAACATTGCGGCTGTTAGGGCGTGCCCTAGCGTCTTTTATCAGCACCTTGTTGATAGCCATATTTATTTTAGGAAAAAACAGTTATGCGCATTCAGCTATTAGACAATATTACTGGGAAATGGGCGCTACAATGGATCATAACGTGGTTTATTTGCGGTGTTATTGCCTTATCAGCAGGGTTTTGGCTCACTACCGAACATCGCACCCTTGATTGGTTTTATTTGGCGGTTTCATTTATCGGTTTGATCTGTGTGGTATCGCTGTCGTTCCGAAAAAACGTCATGGGCAATGGTTTTGGTATGGGCGCAACCGCTGGCGAAGTCGTAGTACAAGCGACTTCGGGGGCAGTCGGCCTAATGTTAGCACCATTATTTAACTTCTTTACCCATGTATACGGTATCTTTTATTGGTCAAAGCACACTGACCCTGATGGCGACATGATCCCAAAATCTGCTAGCAAAGCGGTTTGGTTAATTACCGCCGCATTTATTGTTATCGGTTTGGTACTCTTCCCCACCGTCAATGATTTACTGGCTAGTTACGGATATGCAGTCGTAGAAGATGATAACAGTCTATTCTTAGGCTTTATCTCCTTCTTTTGGATTAATGTCATTGCTTTTGTATTGTCTATTACTGCACAAGCCGCAATGATTCTGCGTTATTCTTTTAGCTGGTGGCTATGGATTATCGTTAATTTTGTTTGGCTGATTGTGAACCTCATGTCAGGCAACTATATCTTTGCCATTCAAACCATCATCTACCAAGTCAACTCTTTCGTTGGTCTTTATGAATGGTATCGCAGCGAGCAACACTATTAGCATAAAATGGATTATCTTACACTCGATAATATAAGCAGTTTAACTGTGCGGTTTACCAGATAAAATGGCAGATTGTGCAAATTAGTGCTACAACTGGTAGTCGTCGTTAGATTCATTCATTGAACGACTACCAGTCATCCATTTACTAACACGGAGGTTAGTATGTCTCGCACTCATCAAAAAAAGATGTCTAAACGTACCCTTGAGCAATGGCTGAGCGAGTATTCTGTCAGTCATCAAAATCTAGTGAACAAAAAAATCCATTGGCTCTGTGTCCCGACTATTTTCGTCAGTCTGTTAGGAATGGGCATGTCATTTTCAGTCTGGTTTACTTTGGTGCTTAGCGCCTTGGTGCTGCTGTTTTATATGCAACTCTCGACGCCTTTATTTTTGGCAATGGGTATATTTATTCTTATTTGCTTATCAGTGATGACGCTATTACCTTTAGGCTTTAAAGTTTGGGCAGCTGTCTTTATCGTTGCTTGGATTGGCCAGTTTATCGGCCATAAAATCGAAGGCAAAAAACCTTCGTTTTTTGAAGATTTACAGTTTTTATTAATTGGTCCAGCGTGGGTCGCTAACAGTCTCATGCGACGTAAATAGTGGCTTACTAAGCGGATTACTATCAGTACAAGCCCGCATGACTAGACACTCGTTATAGTTAAAACATCCTAAAAACTCGATGGTATTACTGATATATCAATCTTACTTTTCACTGACTATAGTCGTTATCAATCATTTATAAGCAGCTACTAACTAGAACAGCTCATTGATAGTTTTTATAAAAAAAAGCGCCACTCAACAGATAGCTGAGTGGCGCTTTTTTATTCGTATTTATCTACATTGTAGATAAATACAATGGCTTAACCAAATACTTTCATGCGCTCTTCAACAGGCATAAATTCTTTGTCGCCTGCTGGCTGCTCGATGCCGCCAAAGACCATTTGTGCAGTCAGATCCCAATGGTCATTAATGTTCCAAGTGCTCGCTACTTTATTATCGATGACTGGATTATAATGCTGCAAGTTAGCACCAACATCGATGCTAGCAAGTGCTGTCCATATCACATACTGATGCATGGCATTGGTATGCTCGGCCCATACAGGGAATTTATCAGCATAAAGTGGTGCAGCTTCTTGTAAATTTCTCACTGACGTTTGATCTTCAAAAAACAAAATCGTACCGGCACCAGCTTTAAAACCACCAATTTTTTGCTTGGTTGGGGCAAAGTCTTGTTCAGCGCTTACGATATCACGTAAAGCTGCTTCAGTTAAATCCCAAAGTTTTTGATGATCATCACCAAACAACACAACGATACGTGTTGATTGCGAGTTGAAAGAAGAAGGAGTATGCAAAATCGCATGCTCAACCAGTTTAACCACTTCTTCTTTTTCGACTGGTAGCTGATCGTTTAACGCATAGATAGAACGACGCTTTTCAGCAAGTTCGTGTAATTTCTGTAAATCTGACATAGACATTCTCCATGATGTTTATATAAATTGATTGAGACCAATAACATAAAGGTTAGATGGGTGTGATTACTAACTAACATTGTCGCATTCATATTAACGAGCGTTAGTAAATAATCATCCCCCAATCCAATCTGCTTTATTATAAGAAAAAACGGATTAAATCCATACTTCTTTTTTGTAAAAAAACTTAATAGTGAATAGTATTATAGAAGTTTTATTACATAATTCAACCTTTAAAACCTTCTGGTAGTTCTGGTGCCGGTAGACGCTTCATATCAGAGTCGACATTACCGAAACGTTCGTGACCATTGTTCCACTCGATGATGGATTGTTCGATCTCTGCTTTATTGTCGGCAACGAAGTTCCACCACAGGAGTACTTGGTTGTTCAATGGTTCACCACCGATGAACATCACCCGAGTGCCTTTTTTCGCAACCAGTCTGATGCTTTTGTTATTTGCAACGTCAGTATCGTGGAAGCGGAATAGCTCATCTTGCCCGCAAATCTCGCCCTCAGACTCAATCTCGCCTTCTAAGACTAAGATACCGTACTCAAAGCCTGGCTCTAAGTTGAGCGTCACGTCACCATCTTGCGTGAAGTTGACATCGATACCGATCAGTTTTGAATACTGTATGGTAGGCGCTTCATAGTGCTTGCCAGTTACACTGGTATAACTGCCCGTGGTGAGAATCATATCAACGTTATCTTCGCTCCACATTGGCAGCTCTGGATAATGATGGAAATTGCGCTCGATTTGCTGATCTGTCGGTAGCGCAATCCACAGCTGTACCATGCTGATACCACGGGCGGCATCTGCTGAGCCACCAGTGTCAGGAAACACGCTCTGCTCGGTGTGGCTGATACCTTGATTAAGACCTGTACCTGCGGTCATGACATTGACTTGGTTTTTGGAGATGACTTGCTCGTTACCCAAGCTGTCTTTATGTAAAACCTCGCCCTCAATCATCCAACTAAAGGTCTGCAAATTGGTATGCGGATGTCTACCGACTTGCATGCCTGACTCGTCCTCACCAAATTCGGCAGGACCAGCATGATCCAAAAAGCACCAAGCGCCGATAGGTTTTTTGCCTTTGTTCGGCAATAAGCGCGCAATCGGTATACCACCGACATCAGCAATGCGTGGTTCAAACTTTTTAATTGTCATGAGTCACCTCTTATTATGTGATAGGGGATGCATTTGTCTCTCAGTTCTGACTATTAGATGTTCGCTGCTAGCATCTGGCTTTTAGACTTTATTAACAGATAGCTACCGACTCCGATAACTATCTTGTTAGTTTTTTTTAGCTAGACTCAGGGCGACCTGAAACCACCTAAGTTGCCTAAAATTACATAGGTACTTCCATCAATAGGACTTTAGCGTCATCGATGACGTCCATTGTGAAGTTCTTAGTATCCCAGATACCGAGACCATCACGAGTATTCAAAGTGTTGTCATTTACGACGACTTTACCGCTAATGACAAAGATATAAACGCCATTGTTTGGGTCTTTTAGCTCATAAGTCTGCGTCACGTTTTTATCAAAGTCACCCATGCTGAACCAAGCATTCTGATGAATCCAGACACCCGCATCGTCAGCATTTGGTGATAGCACTTGATTAAACTCATTAGGCTGCATGATTTCATCCATGCGTACTTGCTGATAACGAGGCTCACCATTCATTTTGTTTGGGATAACCCAAATTTGTAAGAATTTTACGTCTTCTTTGTCATCGCCATTCATCTCACTATGAGTGATACCAGTACCGGCCGACATCACTTGGATTTCACCTGTTTCAATGATGCCATTGTTGCCGATGTTGTCACCATGACCAAGCTTGCCAGACAATGGAATACTGATAATTTCCATATCGCGGTGTGAGTGTTTGCCAAAGCCTTGACCACCGATAACGAAGTCATCGTTAATCACACGCAAGGCACCAAAGCCCATACGTTCTGGATTGTGATAGTTAGCGAAGCTAAAGGTGTGACGGCTTTTTAACCAACCGTGGTTAGCGTCGCCACGAGAATCTGCTGCATGATAGATAGTTTTCATAAGTTATCCTTGGTTATCAATAGGTTTATAAATTTATTATTAGTGAATGTATTTAAACAGTGGAGCTATTATAATTGTTGTCTAAGGATAGATAAACCAAGATAATCGCAAATGACTATTCTAATTCAGAGAACAATAAAGCGGTTTAGATAAGGTAATATAATCATAACAGAGACAGTATTTTTAACTGTTACTATGATTGAGATCGACTCAGAAACGTTAGGGTCTGTTGAATAGTGATAATCAAAAACATTAATAAAGCACTAAAAAAGTAAGCGTTACTATACAAAGGAGTTTAAGTATGTCAACCAAGCAACCATTGGATTATGAAGTGGTCGATAACACTGAACAACAACGTTTTGAAATTGACGTGGATGGTCATATCGCCTTTGAAGACTATGAGTTTTTTACTACCAGTCAAGGCGAAAAAGGCATTGATTATAAACATACTGAAGTGCCAGAAGCGCTTGGCGGACGTGGTATTGCAGGCTATTTAGTCAAGACTATCCTAGACGATGCCGCGGCTAAGCACCTACGAGTCAAACCAACTTGCCCTTATGTAAAAGCTTATATTGATAAACATCCAGAGTACCAAGACAACTCTGTGTTCCATAACGCAACGCCTTAAGTGTTTACTATGCTGAAATCCATATATAGTTAAAATATCTTAAAAGCGCGACGGTATTGCTGATATATCGATATTGCTTTTCACTGACTATAACTTAAAAACAAAAAACGCCCTATCTGCTAGATAAGGCGTTTTTTGTTTTTACAGTTTCAATACTGCTAGCACGGTATAGGCTTCAAAATAGTTAGTCCAACAGCGATCGACTGTGAATAGCGTAAAAACACTTAACCAATATGACTTAAAAAGTCTTTATCACGTGCCATAACCGATAAATATAATACGGGTAGCACGAACAAGCCAACGGCCCAAAAGCTCAACTTGAGATATAACAGCGCGCCCACTAGCGCCCCCAGCAAAAAGCTCAATACCAACGCTGAGCTATTAACCAATTTTTTAGCATTGTCAGGCGTTCGATTACGCAAATAATCCGTCAGATTGATACCAAGCTGTGTGGTGTTGCCGGTCATCAATACCGTCGGACTCATATGTTTGATCACCGTTTTACTGGCTGTATTGCGAATGGCCAAAGCAATCAAGCCTAAACCGCCAGTTATGGCAACCGTGATATCACCAGCATCTGTAAAAGGCTGGAAATATAGACCGGCTACCATAAATGCAGTTAAGAAAAGCGCCTCTGCCAAAAACAAATGGCTCAACATCAACTGTGGTTTATGACTTTTATCGATAAATATCTTGGTTACCATCACCGTCAAAATAAACAACGGTAAAGCTGCAAGCTTGATCCAAAGTCCATCTTCACCGTTGACCAATCCACTACCAGCCATCACCAAGTTACCTGTGACATGGGCCGTAAAAAAGCCGAACAAGGTGATAAAACCAATCGTATCAATAGCACCGCCAACCAGCGTTAATAAAACAGGCGCTTGATAACGCTGCCAAAAACTTAACGGCGCTGGTTGATTATTGCCGTGCGCGCTATGCTTAGAGGCGCTGATGTCAGGTACTGAATTAGACACCGCTGTTTTCTGCAAATTTGGCTAGCTCACTAGAAAATTTTTGCAAAAACTTCTGCGTGCGCTCACTGCTGACACCACCTTCATCAAGGCTGTCAGTAGCATGACTCAAGTAAACTTCAGGGCTAATCATCATTTTTGCGGATAGCATCTGCATACTCTTGCGCACATCAAGGCCACTACTTCTACCACCATAAGTACCTGGAGAAGCCGTGACCACAGCGACTTTTTTGTCAGTCCAGACGCTACTACCATACGGACGTGAACCGATATCTATCACATTTTTCAGCGCTGCTGGCATCGTACGGTTGTGCTCGGGTGTCACCATCAACACGGCATCAGCATCTTTAATTTGCTGACGCACCCGCTCATAGCTTTCAATCGTTGTGCCATCATAGTCTTGATTATAAAGGGGCAAGTCTGCAATATTGACTTCATTTACCGTGACACTTTCTGGTAACTGCGACACAATATATTCTGCAAACTTGCGGTTAATCGACTCTTCTCGCAAACTACCGATGACTAAGGCAATGGTCGTTGCTGCGCTCATAGCGACTCCTTTTTGTGATGAAATTTCAATGACTATACTGAGGTTTTGCGAGTATGGCTATTATCAATTGAATAAGCCCCCGGACCATGAGCAAATATCATTAGGAAACCACCAGCCATCGCAATGTTTTTCATGAATGGATTCATTTGTGACTCATCCAACCAAAATTGGTGGAACATAAACGCTGATAAAATACTGAAACCTGCAATTAAGACAGCAAACAAACGAGCTTTGAAGCCGATTAGAATAGCGATACCACCTAGCAATTCAAGCGCAATGACTAGCGGTAATAGCATACCAGGCACACCCATCGAATCCATATAACCTTGCGTCGCTGCATAACCTGAGATTTTACCAAAGCCTGAAAAGATAAAAATCATCGATAAAAATAGGCGACCAATTGGTGCGCTAAGATTCTGTAAATTGTTCATAAGTATTCTCCAGTAAAGTGTTTGTTAGTGTTTGACTAAGTAATAGCGCCATTGTATATATTGACTGAACCTAGATAAACGGCAATAATCACAAATATGAGTTCTGATTTTGATAACAATTGTGAGGCATCAATAATGGGACAGCTAGAGGATATGGCGATGTTTGTACGCATCGTCGAAGCAGGTAGTATCACTAAAGCTGCAGAACAGCTAAACATTGCCAAGTCTGCCGTCAGCCGTCGTTTAAAGGATTTGGAAACACGTTTGGGTAGCCAATTAATCAGCCGAACCACGCGCCAATCCAACTTAACGCAGGCTGGTGAGCAATATTATCAGCAAGTGAACAATATCTTGAGTGAGGTGGATGCGCTCAATGAGCAAACCAGTGGTGCCCCCACGCGTATTGAAGGTACGCTAAAAATGACCGCGCCCTTGTCATTTGGACTGATGCACTTAAATGATGTCATCGCAGAATACGCCGACCAGCATCCTAACCTGAACTTTGAATTAGACTTTTCTGATCGACACGTTGACTTGATTGAAGAAGGATATGAGTTGGCCATTCGTATTAGGGAGCTACAAGACTCCAGTTATCAAGCAAAGCGTATGGCGCTGATTCGTTATGCACTCTGCGCCAGCCCTGAGTATTTAGAAAAGATGGGTATGCCTGAGACACTAGAAGAGCTACAAGAACACGAGTTTTTGCAGTATGGTCTTAGTAAAACCAGCAATCTCGAGCTGACTGATGCGACAGGAAAAAAACATAACCATACTATTAATGCCAAGATCAAAGCGACTAATGGTGAGTTCTTAGTTGATTTGGCGGTAAAAGGCCACGGCATCGTTTTTATCCCAACTTTTATCGCTTATAAAAGATTGGCCAAAGGTGAGCTAGTACCTATTCTCAAGCAATATAAATTACCCACACTCCATGCCTATGCCGTTTACCCAAAGAACCGCTTTTTATCACAGCGCTGCCGCTATCTAATTGAATTTATTGCAGAACGTTTTGGTGATAACCCTTATTGGGATGAATTTTGATACGCTCAATAGAGCTATTTAATATGCCTTATTAACCTACTTGATAAAACTTGGTAAACCTAGCAGTATTCTAAATACTGCTATCAAGAACAAAATAATGTTGCTACTATAATCTTCAGAAACCTATCCATTGGTCATAAGGAGATGCATTATGGATTTAACATCAATCGGCATGAAAGCCATTCAGGAATTTGATGATATTCGTCAAAGTCCATTACCACAAGAGCGGCTCAATGCCGCCCGCAAGCAAGCATTGGCATTTAGAGAGCGCTTTATTGATGAGCCTTGCGTTCAGTTTTACCAAAGTGCGGACATGGTTAGAGTCCCCTATCCCACTTGGTATGCCTACAGTGGCGTCTATACGCAGAGTACTTATAAATTCCCCTACCTTCACATCCTCAATCGTCTGTTCATCGTGCAGTTCCGTAACTTTTTGGGCGAATTAAAGACCTTGCTATTTTCGCCATCTGACATCGATGCTGACCGTGAGACGCCTTTTTTTAAACGCCTAACGAATAAGATGCCGAATTGGTCACCGCTCGAAAACATGGTCGCCCCCATCACTCGTGACGTCACACAGGCACTAGCAGAAGTGGGTCTCGCCCCAGAAGATATTGACTACATCAGCTACGATCACTTGCATACTCAAGACGTCCGTCAATGGCTAGGCACGACGGCTGATACGACCGACCGACCCGCTTACTTTCCCAATGCCAAGCTATTGGTACACGAAAAAGAATGGCTTAGCGCCACAGCCCTACTGCCCGTGCAGGCGGAGTGGTATTGCCCTAATGGTATCGACGGCGTTGATCCTGCCAAAGTCATTAAATTTACTGGCAGCATTCAGCTGGGCGAAGGCTTGGCGCTAGTGCATACTCCCGGTCATACCGAAGGCAACCATTCATTGGTCGCGCGCGTACCAGACGGCATACGCGTGACCTCAGAAAACGGCGTCGGCGCAGACGCTTATGCACCTATGAACTCAAAGGTCAATGCTATCCGTGATTATGCCAAAAGCACTGGTATGGAAGTCATCTTAAACGGTAACACCTTAGAAGGCAGTAATGAGCAATATATCTCTATGGTCGTCGAAAAAACCATTGCGGGTCCGTCGAAAAACCCCGACTTTCCTAACTGTGCCTCAAGCAGTGAAGCAACTCCCTATTGGCTTATCCCCGGTCATAAAGTCAGCCATTTGATTGGTGAAGCCAAGTTCGGCACCTTACAGGCAGAGGCTTTAAGAAGTAGCTCGTTACAGAAGGAAAGCGCTTAATGGGTTATTTTACGAATAAAACGGTCTATATCACTGGTGCCGCTTCAGGCATCGGCTTTGAGACCGCCAAGCAGCTAATCCAGAAAGGTTCCAATCTAGTATTGTTCGACGTACAGTCGCTTGATGAAGCGGTATCTGCTTTGCAAGCCATGAATAAAAACGATGCCTCGATTGCAACTTATAAGCTCGATGTCACCGATGCAGAGATGACTACCAAGCAAATGACCACTGCCGCTGACATACTAGCGCCAGATATCTTGATGCATTTTGTGGGCATTACAGGTCCTTGGACGTTTGATGACATGAGCCAAGAGCAATTCGAGCGTGTCATGACTATCAATCTATTTGGCACGCGCAACGTCTTAGCTGCGATACGTCCGTTCTTATCACGTGGCAAGCAAGTGATGGTGACTGCCTCGATGGCATCGTTTACTGGTAGCTACGGTTACAGCTCTTACAGCGCCTCCAAATTTGCTATCTGGGGCATGATGCAGTCAATCAGCTTTGAATGGAAACCACTCGGTATCGACATCACCGTTTTTGCGCCGCCGCCGATAGACACACCACTCACGCAAGCCGAAGTCGGTGTCATGGCAGAAGCTGGCGTCGGTATGAAAAAGCTGGCAGGCGAGCTCAAAATTGAAGATGCGGTCAAATCCATGCTAAAAGGCGTAGAAAAACGGGAGTTCCTCGTGGTGCCAGGTGTCATGGCAAATTTAATTAGACTGCAGTTACGCTTTTTCCCCGTCAGTTGGGTCAATTGGATCGGCAATAAAACTGTAGCATGGTCTATGAAAAAGTAAGCAGTTTGAGGTTTGGATTCTAAAGATAAGCTGAGCGAATTGCTCGGCTTTTTTTATGAAAAAACAATCAGTAGTGCGTGATGTATCGATATTAGGGTCTGGAATAACTTTAGTGCTCAACATCTCCTAACAGCACTCTCAAATTTTACCCATAAAAAAAGCCTCACTGTGAAGTGAGGCTTTAGTGCTCTAAACGAGCCATATTTGGAGCGGGAAAAGAGATTCGAACTCTCGACCCCAACCTTGGCAAGGTTATGCTCTACCACTGAGCTATTCCCGCTTAATATCAAAGCGTAATGTTGCTAACAACTTGTTAACTACTACGTCTCGATAGGCTGGCTATTTTAGCAAATATTCTGTGTGTGTCAATCACTTTTTTCACATTTCTATCCAGTCTCAGCGTTTTTTGGTTGTATTTGTATGCACGCTTATCATAAACGTTTGATTTTACAATCAATCCAGCCATCAGAACTGTTAAAATTATTTAATAAAATAATAGCAAAATAACCACTATTTCTCTTTGTTTTTTTATCTGCCACGAATCTGACTATTAACAAGTCATTATCAACCCGCTGTTATATAGTCTTACGAAAAAAGATGAAAGGATGAAAAATGAATAAAAGTGACGTCATTCTTGTCGATACCTATTTCATTTGATCAATACCGCTTTATTACTGCCACTTACAATCATACGCTGTATTGTTACTTTTTCTGCCTTGGTTTTAGGTTGTTAACATTATTATACTTATGGCTTATTGTCATTCGGGTAAAATTTCACTGATCAAGTAGATTGGTAGACGGTAGTAAAACTTTAATAATAAACTGCCCTTCTATCCGCTCTGCTGTTACCGGACTACTCCGCTACTACTAACTTTGTTTAACTTTACTTTTTATCATTTACAGCGAGGATGTTTATTATGAAAAAAATACTTACCACCACCGTGATGGCCGCGTCATTGTCGGCACTTACTTTGACTGGCTGTACCAGCACTACCACTACTGGTGCTGTCGGCGTTGATCGTCAACAGCTACTTTTGGTCTCTAGTGAACAAGTACAGCAACTATCAGCGCAAAGCTATAATAAAAACTTGCAAGAGGCCAGTAAGCGCGGCGTGCTCGATACCAATAAAGCGCAGCTCAATCGCTTAAAAAGCATCTCTAACCGTCTGATCGGTCAAGTGGGTGTATATCGTCCTGATGCGGCTAATTGGAAATGGGAAGTACATACCATTAAATCCAATGAGCTGAACGCCTTTGTCATGCCGGGCGGTAAAATCATGTTTTACTCAGGTATTATCGATCGTCTAAACCTGACGGATGATGAGATTGCCGCGATTATGGGTCATGAGATGTCTCATGCCCTGCGTGAGCACTCACGTGAGCGTCTGTCACGCGAGTATGCTACTCAGACGGGTATCGGCGTCGCAGCGAGTATCTTTGGGCTATCACAAGGTCAGGCTGAGCTAGCAAACGTCGCTGGGGATTTAGGTTTGAGTCGTCCACACAGTCGTACCCAAGAAGCGGAAGCGGATCAAATCGGTCTTGAGCTAATGGCACGTGCAGGCTACAATCCGCAAGCAGCTATCAGCTTGTGGCAAAAAATGCAGCGCGCCAGTCAAGGCGAGCCACCACAATTCTTAAGCACTCACCCAAACAGTAGCAATCGCATTAGCCAACTGCAAGCATTGATGCCTAAAGTGATGCCACTGTACCAAAAGTCACGTCGTTAATAGCTATTTTGGCTAGTAGTTATCGGCTGTCAGTTATCAGCTGTCAATGTCTTATATAGAGGTTGATAGCTTACCAAAAGCAGAGTACAGCCCATGGGTTGTACTCTGCTTTTTTAGGTTTTTGACTGACAACTTAATGGCGGCATTAGTTTAAAGCGATTGGCTGTGTTATGGTCCGTCTAATAGCTTTCTGTACAGTTATCAGCGTCTGCTATAATGGTCATCATACGGTCTCAAATATTGCTTCAAAGACTGCTAAGCTTCACAAAATAAAGGATTCTTATGAGTACCCACTCACCGACTGCCGACGCGCTCCATCAGGAGCTACAGGGCTTACAACCGCAGCATATCGAATTAATCAATGAATCGATGAATCATGCAGGTTATTTCGAGGGTAAAGAGAGCCATTTTAAACTGACTATTGTGAGC
Source organism: Psychrobacter sp. TB67 (assembly GCF_000511065.1). Lineage (NCBI taxonomy): Bacteria > Pseudomonadati > Pseudomonadota > Gammaproteobacteria > Moraxellales > Moraxellaceae > Psychrobacter > Psychrobacter sp. TB67. The sequence goes on along the minus strand of NZ_AYYA01000055.1, from coordinate 167,096 downwards.
GATGCCTTTGAAGGCAAACGTTTGGTCGCGCGTCATCAGCTCATATATGGCTTGGTTAACGCCTTATTGACCTCACAGGGTGGTCAAGTACATGCCTTGGCGATTCATGCTTATACGCCAACCGAATGGCAAGGTCAAAGTCCTGATAGCCCGCTATGTGCCGGACAAAATAAAAGCTAGGTAAGCTGTAGCCAATTTTTAAGTTAAATAACAATTATTAGAAACACGTTGCTCACGATGTGCTTGCCACTTAAACAGCTGACATCGCGTGCTTTTTTACAAACTTGCAAATTGCCCCGTTAAAGGAAATGACACTCGATGAAACATTTACATATGCTCATGGCAGTATTGGTGATTGTGCTATTTTTATACCAAAGCTATCTGGCATTAAGCGCCAATCGACGAGCGCCACGCGTGTTCAAAATAGCCACCCATGTCCTCTATGCGTTGCTCATCGTGTCAGGCGCCGTGATGCTGATGCAACTGATGAATGCCAATGCGCCAGTACAATGGGTATTTGCCAAAATAATCCTACTCGTAGCGGCTATTAGCGCCAGTATCAAAGCTTTTCATCCTCACGCGACACCGGGGCAAACCAAAATAGGCATTCTTATCGCTGCCGTGGCTTATATCGGCATTGTATTACTGGCCTTTAGCAAACCTGATAATTTATTTTAATCGCCACTCTATATCTGACTGAGCTTGAATAAAGTGATGGCGGGATTGCAAGATAAACGTCTACTAAGGCGTATATTTTTAATATCTTAATCCCGTTATTTTTGCTATCTTAAATAAATACAATGCCTTGCATGCTTGTTTAAGGCATGTTCGTTATTAAAAAGGATCATTTGCAAGCGAATAATTATTAGGGCGTGTCTTCATTGCAAAAATGGTGATAAAAATGAGATAAATTGCCGTCAAACAAGAAAAACAGCGTAGATAATATCGAGATATTAACCAGCTATTTGACGATGTTTGGCAAGATTTAGCCCATTTAGATGACTATCGATAAATTGAAGACACGCCCTAGCAAAGCAATTACGATTATTTGACTTAAAAGTTTAGCAACTGCACCTATCATTACTTAGCCCTATGGAGCCATTATGAAAAACCTTACTATAGCGACACTCTTGGCATCAGCCGGTATGTTGGCTCTCTCAGGCTGCGCCTCTACTGGTAATATCACGCCGCAATATGTGCCGCCAAGTACGTATCAGAGCTATGACTGCCAAGCACTGAGCCAAGAGTACACCCGCGTCAATCGTTACGTTGATGCCGCGCGTAATGAGCAATCAACCTTATCCGCGTCAGGCGTCGGTGTTGGAGTTTCAGCAGGACGCTGGGGCATCTCACCGAATATCAGTTTTGGTGTGGGCAAAAGCAACAATACCAAAGCCCGCGATGCCAAACTATCACGGCTTTATGGTGAGCGTGATGCGATTGTCCAATCGGCCCGTATTCAGCGTTGTAGCTTCGTCAATGGTGTTAAGATTTATGGTGAATAAAATCACTTGATGCTTATTCGCTATCGTTTTGATAGTATGCAGATACCACTGTTTCAGCATTAAAAAAGCCAATACATTGATAGCGTATTGGCTTTTTTGTGTCCAATCATTATGAGTAAAAACTCAAGCAATGCTTAAGAATTTAGGCTTCTTATCCACTGGACAATTTGATTGCTAGGAAGCGCCCCTGATTGACGCGCCACTTCTTTACCGTTTTTGAAGGCCACCATCGTCGGTAGACTACGGATATTATAGGGCGCTGCCGCCTGCTCATATTTATCCGTTTGGATTTTGGCAAACACTACTTGCGGCAGCTGACCAGCAGCGGCTTTGAACTCCGGTGCCATCATAATACAAGGCTGACACCAGCTCGCCCAAAAGTCTACGACAGTCAATAGCTCATTTTTTTGAATAACTTTATTAATACTTTGTCCGTTTAGCTCATGCGGGCTAGCGGTCAATAATGGCTGACCACACTTACCGCAGTTTGGATCAGCCGCCAACTTGGCAGCGGGTACGCGATTGGTGGCTTGGCAATGTGGGCATACCACGTGCGAGTTTTGCTCACTCATTGTATATCTCCTATTCTAATTATTTTGATGGTTTTATTGTCTTAAAAATTCAACTTTGGCATTTTCATCTATAAGCTATTTGCCCAAGTTGGTTGCATCTGAACCGCTGGATCGACACAGATAATATCACTTATTGCAGCACTATTTAGCTTATCCACCAAGGACATTGATCGGTACTTTCAAATAACGCGTGCCATTGTCTTCCGGTGCAGGAAAGTGTCCGGCATCGATATTAACTTGGACAGACGGGATAATCAGACGCGGCATCTCAAGAGTCGAATCGCGGCGCTCACGCATCTGCACAAACTCTGCCTCATTGATACCATCTTTCACATGAATATTTCCTAGCTTCTGCGCCGCTACTGTAGTGGTTGGACAGTGCTTGCGTCCTTGGCCTGGGTAGTCATGACACAGATAGATGACTGTATTATCATCGAGCGCGAGTAGCTTTTGAATAGAATGATAGAGCATTTTGGCATCGCCACCGGGAAAGTCGCAGCGTGCTGTACCGACGTCAGGCGCGAACAAGGTATCGCCAACGAAGACCACTGTTTTTTCTTTGTCAGCCGCCAGATAAGCCATATCCGCCCGTGTGTGACCGGGCACATACATGGCTGTGATCGTAATATCGCCAAGCGCTAACGTGTCGCCTTCGTCGGTCAAAATATCGAATTGGCTGGCATCGGTGCGAAAGCTAGTATCAAAGTTAAAAATTTGCTTAAATATTTTTTGTACTTCGGTAATATGCTGACCGATGACCAATTCTCCGCCGAGATTTTCTTTAACATGGATAGCCGCTGAGAGATGATCGGCATGCGCATGGGTTTCGATGACATACAGCAGTTGCCAACCGTGCTCACGTACAAACTCAATGACCTCGTCTACGCTCTTGGTGCTCGTACGTCCTGACTTTGAGTCAAAGTCCAATACCGGATCGATAATGGCGCACAGCTGCTGCTGAACGTCTGCGAGTACATGGGTATAAGTCTCGGTGTCGCTATGTAAGAACGAATGAACTTGCATGGCCGCCTCTCTGTTTTTATAGGATGATGTCAATCTTCCACCCATTCTTTCAGTATAATGGGTGGTCATATACAATGTTTAATACGTAAACGAACACATCTTGAAAATGGTTATAAATAGTTGCCGTTAATCTTAACGCTGACGGCAACATCAAGAACAATGTCGACATTAGCCTTCAGGTTTTAAACCTGTCCTAATATGCTTTCGTAACGTTAATACCAATATAGCAACCGTCATACAATTTATCAATTTATATAATGTAAATAATGATAACTTGCTATGGATTGCGATATCATTGATAATTAACGGTAATCACACATTACTTTTATACAAGCCGCACGACCTCTATCGCGGTTTTATATAAGGAGCTTACTCTGACAACTTCCACCTCAGCATTGGCTAGCTCTACTGACCGTACTATCGAGTCTGCGTCAGATAGTAACGCAGACTTTGCGCCGATAGATCTTGCCAAACAAATGCAAAAAGCGTCTATGCAAGCCAGCCAATTATTAAAGTCGCTCTCACATCCTGATCGCTTGCTCCTCCTTTGTCAGCTGACACAAGGCGAGTATTGCGTCAGTGAGCTTGAGGGTTTGGTCGGTGTTGGGCAGCCGAGCCTATCACAGCAGTTAGGTATCTTGCGTAAGGATGAGCTGGTCACGACACGGCGCGACGGCAAGCAAATCTATTATAGTATCGCCAGCGACGACGCTTTGGCGGTGCTACATTTACTGTATGAGCGCTTTTGTGCCAAAACAGATGCCTAACTGGTTATTGAGTTCTTAGCTGTTTTTAACTTTATTTATTGTGATGATGTATTGATATGACCTCTATCGCCGCTCGCCTCATTCCCATTTGGCTGCGCCAGTATCAGCTGGCTGCCTTGCCGACTGACGTCATCGCTGGACTGGTGGTGGGCGTACTGGTGATACCGCAGAGTCTTGGCTACGCCGTACTTGCAGGCTTACCACCCGTCTACGGTCTATACGCAGCGATTGTGCCTGTCATCGTTTACGCTTGGCTCGGCTCTAGCAATGTGCAAGCGGTAGGACCGGTTGCCATCACCGCTATTATGACTGCCAGTAGTTTGTTGCCTTACGCTGATCGGGGCCCGGAACAATATGCTCTAATGGCAAGTTTATTGGCACTGATGGTAGGGTCTCTGCTTTGGATCGCAGGATGGCTCAAGCTTGGCTGGATTATGCAGTTTATCAGCCGCGGCGTATCGGCAGGGTTTGTGAGCGGCGCGGCGGTTCTTATCTTCGTCAGTCAGCTAAAATACTTAACGGATATTCCGATAGCAGGTAGTAGCCTAATTAGCTATCTATCGACCATGCAGTTATATGCGCGCCAGCTACACCTGCTGACCTTACTGATTGGCGTGATCGCCTTTGCTCTCTTATTCACGAATCGCTACGGTAGCAAATGGGTGTGGCGAACGTGGCTGTCTTCTTCCTCTGCCAAATGGGCGGAGCGCTTGTTTCCGCTTATTTTACTGGGAATTGCCATTTTACTCAGTATGGCACTGCATTGGGATGCGCGTGGCGTCGCCACTATCGGTAGTATTCCGCAAGGGCTACCGAGTTTTACCCTGCCCCATCTACCAGATATCCAAGAAGCACTTAAACTCTTACCAACCGCAGGACTCATGGCGCTTATTATCTTTGTCTCCAGCAGTTCCGTCGCCAGTACTTATGCGCGGCTACGCGGTGAGAAGTTTGATGCCAATCGTGAACTAACGGGGCTTGGACTCGCCAATATTTCCGGCGGACTTTTTCAGAGCTTTGCCGTGGCAGGCGGGTTTTCACGGACGGCTATCAACGTCGACTCAGGTGCCAAGACGCCACTTGCCAGTCTCATGACGGTACTGGTCATGGTTTTAGCGCTGATAGCATTTAGCAATGCGCTTGCCCCGCTACCCTATGCCTTACTTGGCGCAACCATCATGGCATCAATCATTGGTTTAATCGATATTGCCACCTTAAAGTCCGCTTGGCAACGAGATCGCTTAGATGGGGCAAGCTTTATCGCCGCGTTTACTGGGGTACTGATATTTGGGCTAAATACTGGCCTTGTCATCGGTCTCATGGTGTCATTTGCCAGTCTCATCTGGCAGTCGAGCCAACCTCATGTCGCCATCGTTGGTCAATTGGCTGGCACGGGCCACTTTCGCAATATCAATCGTCACGATGTTGTCACTTTTCATAATTTATTGATGCTACGTATCGATGAGAGTCTGTTCTTTGGTAATAGCGAATCGGTACATCGGCGTATTTTAAATGCTTTACAACAGTATCCAGAAGCGCATGAGCTGGTTCTTATTATGTCTGCTGTCAACCACATTGATCTGACTGCGCAAGAAATGCTCAGCACCTTGAATCAAGAGCTTGCCCTACAAGACAAGCATTTACACTTTAGCTTTATCAAAGGCCCAGTTATGGATATCATCGAGCACACCCCACTGATCACTGAGCTATCAGGACAGGTGTATCTTAGTACCATGGACGCCGTCAATGAGCTAAAGCAAATTTGAATATTTAAGTTGAACATTTAATTTAAATACTGAAGCTGAATACTCAAGCCGTATTGAACATCCCCTAATATTTGCGTCAACCATACAATCACTATTGATGTCTGCAACAAAATATCGTTATGATAGAGCGTATAGTATGCTAGCTTGTTGTATAACTAAATTGAATCTCAACAAGCCAAGCTAAACCAAGCCAAAACGACATAAAACAGCCTCTAAACGTCAAATTGACGCCTTATTGTTTTTTACATTCCTTAATAAACGCAAACGACCCCTTTTATGACCAATGATTTAACGATTTATAAGCAAATTTATCCGAGCCAATGCATCAAGATTGCGGAACTGGGTTATCGCTCAGTGCTCAATATACGCCCTGATGCCGAGGTCGACACTCAGCCCAACAGCTGCGACTTTATTAATGCAACGGCAAAAGCGAATTTGACTTATCACCATCTGCCCTTTGATGATGAGCGCCTGAGTATGCTGACTGTAGAACAGTTTGCCGCCTTTTATCACGCGATGCCAAAACCCATATTGATGTTTTGTGGTACGGGTGCACGTGCCAAACTGCTGTATCAAAGCGCATTGATGCAAGGTCTGCTATAAAACGACTATAACGCTTACATACGGTCTCTTTAGAAATGACGGCAATAAGCCTACCCTTATATGCTGTATTTTTATAACAAACATTTTACTCTTTCATATAAACAATAAAAGGAGCTCCTATGAGCCACGAAATCAGTATTACGGGACAAATTACCCCTGATCAAGTCCCTATGCTTGCCGAAAACGGCTTCAAAACCATTATCAATAATCGTCCTGATGGCGAAGAACCGGGACAACCGACCAGTGCTGATATCGAAGCCGCTGCTACCGAGGCGGGGCTTGCTTATAAAGAAGTCTCATTCGCTGGTAGCGAGCTCAATCAAAACCACGTCGAGGAGTTTGCTGACTTTTTTAATCAAGCCGAGCAACCCGTCTTGATATTTTGCCGTACTGGTGCGCGTTCAACCGGTATCTATGAAGCCGCTAAGCGCATGGATTTGTTAGACGATTGATATTGATCTAAATACAATTACCGCTGTTTTAAAAACGCCCGTCCAAATTTTGGATGGGCATTTTTTATTGGGATTACTAAACTATAGACTGGTCAATTTTCAGCATTGGGTACATAATCAAATTTTATTTATATAATTTGATAGGATTTTATGATGCAAAAACCACTTCTCATCATCGGCAATAAAAACTATTCCTCTTGGTCATTACGAGCTTGGCTATTACTCAAAGCCTTTAATATTGATTTTGAGGAGCAAGTGATTGAGCTGTTTCATCCCTCAGCGACACCGATTCTCGATGAGCATGCGCCAACAGGTAAAGTACCCGTTTTAGTCTATGGCGAGAATGATGAAAGAGTTATGGTATGGGATACTTTAGCGATTGCCATTCACGCCAATGATTATTTGACAAACTTGGATATTTGGATAGGACTGAATAAGTCCAATATTGATAATAGCAACAGAATAAATAGCGCCTACTGCCAAAGTATCGTCGCCGAAATGCATTCAGAGCTGATGGGCATTCGTAGTGACATGCCGATGAATATCCGAGCTACAGCAAGGATACAACCCAGCGCTGCTTGCCTGACTGACATTGCTCGTGTCGAAGAGATTTTTGCAGATTGTTTAAAAAATCGCTCAAAAAACAGTTATCTATTTGGTCAATTTACGGCTGCCGATGCTTTTTTTGCGCCAGTAGTGCTACGCTTGCAGACTTATACTGATGCCTCTGACATAGTATTAAAACCAACGACCAAACAGTATTGTGAGACTATGTTAAACAATCCTCATATACAAGCTTGGATCGATTCAGCGTTAAAAGAGACACGCGTCATCAAAGAGGATGAAGCAGGTGAGATACTGTCGGTGGTTGGGGTGTTGGCTGACCAAAAGTGAATCATTGAAAACAAGCCTAATAATTATCTTTCAAAGGATATTCATTAGGCTCTATATAACCTTTGTCTTTTTGGTAGTTGATGGAAAAGATACTATTTTTATAGGTTTTACCCTGATTATATCCATTCACAGTTAGCTTTAGAGGGTAAAACCCGTTTACCGTTTTACTGGTATCAATTTCTAAATCAGCACTCCTATCATTACACAGACGCTGTCCCTTACCACCGCAACTGTCTGAACCATCACTATCAAAACCTGCGCCAATCCAGTTCTCCATTATACCGCGACCATTTGGCGTCAATATCACAAAGCTGGTACTCGTGTAACCTTGATGCGTATCACCATGCTCGTTCATAAAGCCCCACGTATTTGGGGCAAACTGTTCTAAACCCCAACCCCCTAAACCAAGCCCCCAACTACCTGCATTCATATAAGGATTGGCCGACTCAACTTGCCAACCTTCACCTTTAGGTTTTAAAACAAACATACCGACTAAACCACTAGCGCCATGACCGCGTAAAACTTCTTTACCATCTTCATCAAAGCTAACATCGCCTGTAATTAATATATATAAGCGTTTACCTTTATCCGTCTCTATGACTTTTTGCCGATCAATATCGATGCAATAGCCGGTCATATAAGGTTCTCTAGTTAAACCACTTACGGAACCAGAAGGGGCAATCGCACCATGACACCCTAATGCTTCATTATAAATCGGATAGTACGGCTTGAGGATATCCATCACGCTATCAGCAGCAGAGGCATTTGTGACAAAACCTAGTAATCCAAAACTAAGACATAACCTTAACATGAGTATTGATCCATATAATTTGGCGTGCATCATACCTACCTCAATTGGCTCAGTAAATGACTCTGATGATATCACTATACGGGATAATCTTTGGGCTTTTGATACCCTTTTTTCGGCTCGTATTTTATTTTATAGACCTGATTGTTATAGGTCTTTTTTTCTGAACCGTTATAGTTATACTTATGACCACTGATTGTAATCTCTAGCGGGTAAAAACCATTTATCAGCGTCGTTTTATCGATATTGAGCTTGGCTTTCAATAATGTGCAATATTCTACCTTTCTATCTTTACTACAGCCAGATGGTGCTATAGGATTGTTTTCTGTAGTTGCTTTCGCAGCTATATGACTATATATCACTTTTTTTGACTTAGGGTCTGGTGTCATTAATACGTATTTAGAAAAAGATTGAATGTAGTGCGAATCACTATGAATATTAATAAATCCCCAAATATCAGGGGCAACTCGTATCAGCTTCCAGTCTTTTAGTCCTGCACCAGAAGCGCCTGCATTCATCACTGGATTAGCGTATTCCACCTCCCAACCGGAACCTTGTGGCTTTAAAACGAACATACCCACTAGACCAGTATCAGCGTGAGAACTATATGCCGCAGCACCATTTTCATGAAAAGCGACGTCACCAATGACTGATATGTATAACCGTTTACCTTGCTTGGTTCGTACCTCCAGTTGTCTATCAATCTCTATGCAATATCCGCTTTGATGCGGTGTTTCTTCGCCAGATGATGAACCGTTATTAGCCATAATACCTTGACACTGCTTTGTCTCATTATAGATGGGATAGTATTCATTCAGAATCTCATTGACGGTTTGCCCTGCATAAGCATTGGTTACACTAAATATAAACGATATAAAAACCAGACATTTAGCCCAATGACTATTTTTGTTGATTGCACATTTATTTTTCACTATTAAGTTCTCATAAAAAAAATATTAACAAACATACGTCAACTTATATTATTTAACAAGCAGTAAAACATTTTTCACAAAAAAACCACCTCAAAAGAGGTGGCTTCTCAAACTAACTTTAAAGCTAAATAATCTACTGCATGACCAAGTACTCAAAAGCACTCAACGCCGCTTTTGAACCCTCGCCCATCGCAATGTTAATTTGCTTAAATGGCACAGTCGTGACGTCACCACAAGCAAAGATACCTTTGCGATCCGTACGGCAGCGCTCATCAATCTCAATTTCACCAAAGCGGTTTAAATCAACAAAGCCTTTGATAAATCCAGTATTAGGGACTAAGCCAATCTGTACAAAGACACCGGACAAATCACGCTCATGAGTTTCACCTGTTTTGCGATCTTCAAAGACGATAGAGCTGACTTTACCATCAGTAGCCTTAATCTCTTTGGTCGCCGCCCCAGTGATAAACTCGATGTTTGACTTCTCTTTGGCTTTGTTAATCAATACCTGATCCGCTTTTAGATCATCAGCGAACTCAAGCACCGTCACATGCTGCACGATACCCGCAAGGTCTAACGCCGCTTCGACACCGGAGTTACCACCACCGATGACAGAGATTTCTTTACCTTTAAAGAAGGGTCCATCACAGTGCGCACAGTAAGCCACGCCTTTACCAATGTTTTCTTCTTCGCCCGGTACACCAAGCTTACGCCACTGAGCACCCGTCGCTAGGATGATACTACGCGTCTCAAACGTCTCACCAGTGTTGAGGTGAATACTATAGTTCTCTTCCTTAGTCTCGCCAATTTCTTTGACGCTGACGTGTTCTTTCAGCGTGATATTGTATTCGCCTAAATGTTTGACAAAGTCTGCTGATAGATGCGTACCTGTCGTCAATGGTACAGAAATCAAGTTTTCGATATCTTGGGTATCTTTGACCTGCCCACCGATACGATCAGCGACCATGGTCACTTTTAGGCCTTTACGCGCGGTATAGATAGCAGCGGCAACGCCAGCAGGGCCTGCACCGATAATAGTGACATCTTGCTGCTCTAATTGCTCAGCATCGTCTGCACTACCCTCTGCCAACAAGTCAGGGAACTGCTCTTGCAACTTGGTAATCAACTTGGCCGTATCAATCAAACCATTAGCAAAAGGTTTACCATTTAAAAATACCGCTGGTACGCCTTGGATGTTATTTGCTTCTACTTGCTCTTGGAATAACGCGCCATCGATCATCTCATTGCTGATGCCGTCATTCAATAAGGCAAATTGATTCAACGCTTGCACGACTTCTGGGCAACTGTGGCAAGATAACGACACGTAAGTCTGGAACTGTAGTGGCTTATTAAAACGCTTAATCAGCTTTTGAATGCCTTCGTCTAGTTTTAGCGTATGACCACCCGCTTGCAAGATTGCCAAGATAAGCGAGGTAAACTCATGACCACCAGGAATACCGCTAAAGACGATACCCGTATCAGTCAACGCGTCATCAGCATGGCTGACGACTTTAAAGCTAATGGGACTCGATAAGCTGTCGTCATTAGCGTCGACATCAAAATTAATCTTGTCAGTCGTACCAGCAATTTTGGTCAAAAAATCAATCAACTCTGCGCGCTTTGCATGCTCACCGCTACCCAATACAAAGGTAATGGGACGGGTCATATTCTCGCTATAGCTTTTGACAGCATCTAATAAACTTTGATCTATCATGTTTGTTCCTCATTATTATTCAATATGTAACGACAACTAAGTGGTTGCACGTGTAAAGATGGAAAATCTGGAGTCAGTAATATTGTTTAAAGTGTTATTTGGATAAGGCTTGTACCTTTCGATGTCCCTATTATCATAGGTTTCATGAGTTTGAGCAAGCTGAGAAACCCAAATCTTATGTTTTATAAAACCAATCATTAACTGTCATTTTTAATTAAATTTAAACTTACAAGAAGATTATTCTCATAGTATCAACAGGGTTTTTTCGCTACAATCGAGTAAGAGCAATAGGAATAATTCCTGTTTTCTAGCGGAAACCTGGCTTTTATGCATGCTTATTAAAGGCTATTTTTGCTTGTATTAAGCCTTATCACTATTGAGAGTAATAGCGGTTTGGTTCAATAATAATCGAGTCTCACAATCATAGATCTTAACGACAATGCGCTGATGCTAATCGTTAGCTTGCGCTTCATAACAAGGATGACCAGATGAGAAAGACTGATACAAGGACAGATAACAAAGAAATCATTGCTGAACTTAAGCAAAAAGACAGTCATTTTGCGAGTATTTTTGCCGAGCATACTCAGCTTGATGAAAAGATCAATTATCTTGAGAAGGATTTAATAAAACATAGCAGCTGTGATGATGAAATAGAACAAATGAAGCGGCGCAAGCTACATCTTAAAGATGAGATTTATAAGATAATCGATAAAAACAAAACGCAATCTCACGCTTAATGCTTCATTTATTAGGGCGTATCTTCATTTTGATCTCATCTGAGCATACTCATTCAGATTAAGGAGACGCCCTAAAATTACTGCTAAGAATTTCTTACATCTAGGGAATGTCATCAATTAGCACATTGATACATTTAGTGGTCTTAAAATGGCTAAATTTAGTCAAACATCGTCAGAAATCTTGTCAATATGTTCATATTTACGGCAATTCCTTCCTTGTTTGGCTGCAATTTTCCTCATTTTAAGCCTCACAATCTAAATGATGACACGCCCTAGTTTTATAAATCTTAATTTTATAATCAACAAGTCTCACAATCATAATCTGCCTTAACCACAACGCGTCACTGCTTATGTTAAGCACACGCTAAATAACAAGGATGACAACATGACCATGACTGATAAATGGCAAGACCACAGCGACATCATCGATGAGCTCAAACAAAAAAATACGCACTTTGCGAGTATCTTCGATGAACACACCACGCTGGATAGGCAAATCAACAAGCTTGAAAATGACGTGGTCAAACACGCCAGCCGCGATGAAGAAATCGAACAAATGAAGCGGCGCAAGCTCCAGCTCAAAGATGAGATTTACAAAACCATAGATAAAAATAAAATGCAATCTCAAGCGTAATCGCTTATTTATTATTGACAAACAACAATAAAAATATAGACTGTCAACATAAAAAGACCCCATCAACGTAAGCTGATGGGGTCTTTATTTATAGCGCTGGTTCAAATTAAAAAATCATAAAAACAGCGCACCTCTCTTTAAATAGTTAGATAACTATTTAGATTTTACTGACTTAGATTTTACCCACTAGGTCAAGACTTGGCTTCAATGTATCGCCGCCTTGTTCCCAAGCTGCTGGGCAAACTTCGCCGTCGTTTTCACGAACATACTGTGCTGCTTTTACTTTACGTAGCATGTCTTTTGCACTACGGCCGATACCGCCAGCATGAATCTCAGCAACTTGAATCAAACCATCTGGATCGATTAAGAAAGTACCGCGCTCAGCCAAACCTGCTTCTTCGATCATCACGTTAAAGCCACGGGTGATTTTACCAGTAGGATCACCGATCATTGGATAGGTCACTTTACCGATAGCCTCTGAAGAGTCATGCCATGCTTTGTGCGTGAAATGCGTATCAGTCGATACTGAATACACTTCTACGCCCAAACCTTTAAGCTCTTCATAATGGTTTGCCATGTCTTCAAGTTCAGTTGGGCAAACAAAGGTAAAGTCAGCTGGGTAAAATAGGAAAATCGCCCAGTCACCTTTTACGTCTTCTGAAGTGATGGTTTTGAATTCACCGTTTACATATGCATCTGCTGAAAATTCTGGGATTTCTTGATTGATAATAGACGCCATGATTGGCTCCTTTTTTGATTAAGTATGATTGAATAAAATTGTGATTATTTATTTGATTGTTTCCGTTAAGCCTTGAACTATCTGGGCTACCTGACAAACTATACGCGAATTCTATGGTTAATCCAGTTAAAAGTTTTTAATGTGATGTTTTGTTTTATTAAACTTGTTAAACTATTCTATCTACTTCCTGTCATCAGTGCGCTATCGGTAAGTTTCGATAATGACCAAGAGACATAAGTATCATCACTTGCATAAAAACCAACAATAAAAGAGGTCTTATGATTACCTTACGTCAACTTGAATTTGCCTTAGCAGTCGCTAAACACCGCCATTTCAAACGGGCAGCGGAAGATTGTAATATTTCGCAGTCTGCGCTGAGCTTAGGTATCGCAGAATTAGAAAAACAATTAGACACGCAGATTTTTGAGCGTAATAACAAACAAGTACTTATCACTCCTATTGGGCAAGATATCCTCACGCGGGCGCAGCGTGTATTCTCTGAAGTGAGCGACTTGACCACCCGTGCGCATAGTCATCAAACGCCACTTGCCTACCCGATGACTGTCGGTATTATTCCAACGATTGCGCCTTATTTACTACCAAAAGTCCTGCCAGCGCTGCGAGCCAATTATCCAGAATTTCGTATGACCATCGTTGAGCAGCAAACCGAACGCTTACTCGAGCAAGTGCGTTACGGTCATATTGACACAGCCATCATTGCGCTACCCTATGCCGTAGAGGGCTTGCACAGTTTTGAATTTTGGAGTGAAGACTTCTTTGCGGTATTCCCAAAAGACGATGTCCATGCCAAGCTTGAGACCATTAATTCTGACGAGCTCGCTACGGCCAATCTTATGCTGTTAGGTGAAGGACATTGCCTAACCGATCAGACGCTATCAGTATGTCATTTTGATCGCGCACAGATGAAGTCGAGCTTTTCTGACGCCAGTCTCAACACCCTCATTCAGATGGCACTTGCCAATATGGGTACAACCTTAGTACCTGAAATGGCGCTGGATCAATTACATCTACAAAACCAAAATGCAGTCGCAGTGCCATTGGCAGAAAAAGGCCCACATCGCCACATCGCCTTTGTCACCCGTTTGAATTATGCGCGTGTCGACGATGTAAATTTACTGGGCAAAGTGTTTAAACAAGCTTTTGAAGAATCAGCTAATAAAAGCTGAGTGAACTGTTGAGATTATGAGGCGCTAATCATGTTAGGCAAGTGAGGGTAAATATGAATGATGTCTCGCACGTAACGTCCGACCTTGGTCAGCGCTTCGCCATGCATTTAGCTGCCATTGCTAATAATATTGATCCAAGGGAAGTACAAGCGCTTTGGCAAGCAGTCGCTATCCGCTACAACGAACCTCAACGCGCTTATCATACCTTGCGCCATATTGAGCAGTTGTTTGCCCAATTTGAGCAAGTTAAATCTCATCTTTATGAGCCGCATATTATCGCTTTAGCATTGTATTATCACGATGTGATATACGAGCCGACGCGCTCAGATAATGAGCTTAAAAGTGCAAAATATGCGGTGGAATCGTTAAGTCCTTATCTGACTACTGAGCAATGCCAACTTATCTACGCGCTGATTATGATGACGGCTACCCATCAACTTGATGAATTACTGGATGCTAATAAACGCAGCGATGCGGCTTATTTGTTAGATATGGATTTAAGTATGTTGGGTGCTGCGTGGTCTGAATATGAACTGTATGCATCTGCAGTACGCCAAGAATATGCACATGTGCCAGTGACAGATTACCGTATCGGACGCACAGCTGTGCTAAAAGGACTACTGGCGCACTCAAGACTGTATTTGACTGATTTTTACTTTGAGCGATTAGAAAAGCCAGCTCGGGACAATATCAAGCGTGAGATTACTGCGCTTGCAGCTTGATAAATAACTCGCTGCCTTGGCGTGCAGGATGCGAATTATAGCTGGCCTCCATAATCTCTATATCAAAATACGCCTCAAAGCGCTGCTGATATTCCTCTATTGTGCCACCAAACGGTGGTTCATCACGCCCAAAATCCACATTAAAAAGTAGGCCAACCAGCTTGCCTTGCGGCTTCAATAACGCTGCCATCTGCTCGACATATTCATCACGACGTGACGGATTTATCGCACAAAAGAACGTCTGTTCGAGTATCCAATCAAATTGATATTGCTCAGCTGATAAATGAAAAAAATCTGCACAAATTAAATGCTTGGAGGGAAAATCAGGATAACGTTCAGCAAAAGTCTCAATCGGCGCAGCAGCGAAATCGACCAACGTAACATTGGTAAAACCCTGCTCATGTAGATAACCTACCTCATACGCATTGCCTGCACCCGGCACTAAAATGGCCTGATCTTTCGCAGTGGCTGGCAGTTGGTCGATATAAGCTTTTAGCGGTGGTGACACCTGTCCCATATCCCACTGTATGCTACCAGTCTCATAACGCTGCTGCCAAAATTCGGCTTGATTGACATTTTTCATCTGACATCCTTGTATCTGGCTTGATTATTTAAATAACAGGCGGTGTACCATGAGCATTTATCATATCAGGCTGCGCGCTTATCTTTATATGATTTGCGTGAGACCTTTAGTCTAACTGACCCGTTTTACCCGCCAGCATATTGTGCCACTGCTGATAATCTGGCATCGCTGCTGCTACCGTCTGCCAAAATGCCTTGCTATGATTGGCATGATGCAGGTGACACAGCTCGTGGACGATGACGTATTCGGTGCATTCAATCGGATAAGCAGGAAGATACACGGACAACCAAATTCGGCGCGCGCGAGTGTTACAACTGCCCCAGCGCGTATGCATTTTTTTCAGTCGTACTTCGTTAGCGGTAGCACCGACTATTGGCTGCCACTTAGCGAATAGCGTCGGATTTACTTCCGTAAGTTGTTGCCGATAATAAGCCATTTTTTCATCGTGACTGAGGGTGAACGATTGTACGATACCCCACAAGCTAACGGGGCTGTCTACGCTTGAAGCTTCAGGTTTCGGGGTTTGGTTGCGATGGTAGCGTGCCAATACTTGCGGATGGTGGTCTAGCGCCCATGAGACACGCTTATCGACAGCTTGAGCGATTTGGCTGGCGCTGATAGACATCGGTACAGAAACCATAAGCGCATGAGGCTTTAGGCGAAAATTTATATTTTTGACGCGTTTTTTACTCACGTGTAGCGCAATACCCGCTTGTGCCAGCTGTTGTCTGGCCAAATCTAATACGAGCGACGTACTCGGTTGCGGCATCGTGATTTTATCCTTTTATACCACTTATGCTAAGACTGCCTGCAGATGATTGTCAAAAGACATATTATGTATCTGACTGTCCTGCACAATAATAGCAGCTGTATTCTTGGAATCTAACTCTGCTAAATCCGATGTCTCTACTGATAGCGTATTGACCCACAATCTTGTCAGTTTCCCGTGCCCGTCGCTGACGATAAAACCTGATGTTCCATCCTTGTTTTTGGCCTGACCAGATACCTGACCCGCGAATAGCGAGGCTCCTGCACAATCTGGCAAACGCACAGCATCAATCAGCATACGTGTGTTTAAATCATAAATCGCCGCACAGCCGCCAATTGGTGTGGTCACACACAACAGATTGCGCTCACTATCAACCGCGACACTGGCAATGTATTGATGGAAGCGTTGCCATTGATTGTTAGGCATAATCAATGGTTTAAAGTCGGGATCACCGCGATAGTGGGTCAAGACTAACGGCACATTGATATGTTTTTCACCTTGGAACTGAATACCAATCATCACCGTGCCATCATCATGTATGGCCAAATGGCGCACACTCATCTGATTGTGCTCAGGAGTAATTTGCTCAATCAGCGTTCCGTCATGACGATTCAAATAAGCCAAAGATGGACGCATGGTATCGAGATTCAGCTCTTCACGCGAGGCTTGTTCTGTTTTGATACCGCCATTAGCGATGACCAACGTCTCGCCATCTGGATGCATGATCAACTCATGTGGCCCAATACCATGCGTGTCAAACTCGGCTACTTTGCTATAATTATTACGAGCATCGTAGATACCAATTTTACCCGCCAAGCTTATCGTATCATTCTCAGTGACGTATAGCGTTGAGCCGTCCAAACTGTAGCAAGCATGTCCATAAAAATGGCGATTATCAGCCGCTGTAATAGCGAATTTTACTTGCCCTATCGCCGTATCTAATACCCAAAACTTTTCACTAGGGCGGCGACCCAGCACCACAACATCGCGTGGACAGTTATGAGTATTTGATTTGTTTTGATCGTTTTGTCTATTTTGAATATTAGGGATTGGCTGGACAACGATATCGTGGACACGCTCAGGCATGGTGGTCTGCCAAACGATTTGTCGGTCTGCATCGATACCAACCACCCCAAAGCCAGTTTCATCATTACTACTATCATCATTGCTATCGTCGTTATTTATCAATGAGCGGTTCTGTGGCATCGACGCTACGCCACTGACCCAGCATACTGGACGCGCCAACATAATGGTGCTATGTATTGCCGTCAGCTCAGTGACGATATTTTTACTATCACGATTTTTATCATCGATATCATCATGATAAGCTCGTTGCCACGCAGCAGATGCTTGCTGATAGGCATAGCGAAGGCGGGTCAACTGGGGCTTGGGCGATGCTTGCAATGTATGCAGCTGAGCACGCACACCCGACACATAATCCTGCAATCGTGCTTCAGGCTGATGCTGCTTGCGATAGTGATGATGGATACCAACCAATGCCGCCGTTCCCAGTACGCTACCAAGCGTAGTCAAAGCCGAAGTCATCAGCGGCTCATGATTTGAGCGCTTGTCTGCTGGTCTAGGCGTTGCTTTAGAGGACGCGCTATGACGTTTAGCTATCGCAGCTGTATAGGCTTCAGAGGTTTGCATGACTTAATCGCCATCATTGCTGTTAAAGCCAACACGGATACCGAGGGTCGGAATCAATTGGCGTTTCATCAGGCGGGTAATGGTCGTAAAGTGATCAAACAATTCTTGCTGCTTGGCTTTATCGGCAGTCGCTAAATCCTCTGGCATCTGCGCCAATAGCGTGGTGGTATCAGCCAGCTCGCTTGATAGACTGGCCGCAATAGCATTCTCATCATTGCTACCAAGAATGGCCGTCAATACTGGGTCAGTCAGCGTTTTATTCAAGGTAGCCAACTTAGCATTAATAATAGCGCGGCTTTGTCCAGCGGTAGCAGCAGGCAGATGACCCTTGGCTTTGCCTGTAAGACCTAATGGCTCATCAATAGCATTGGTCTTCATCGTCTCAATCAATGACAATAAAGCGTTAAACCACTGGTTCAAACCTTGATCGCTATCAGCCGTTTTATCAATCGCCAGTAAAGTCGTGGCGTTCTGCTGCCAGTTACTTTCGATGTCTTTTAATCGCGTGCTTAGTGCCGCGCTGGCGCTGACTACATAAGCACATTGAGCAGCATTCAAGCTGTCATTGGCAAATAGCGCCTCTTCCAGACCTGGTACGCCTTGCACAATAGCGCTCTCGTTAGCGAGCTGCTCTGGGGTTAGTTTTGGATTGGCCGCGATTAGCTCTGCAACCCCACTGTGTACCAAGCCGCGCTCGTCAGGATAATAGTTAATGTACAAGTTGCTCATACTAGCAGTCGCAGGACCGAAGTTGATCATCTCAGCACTCGCCCATGCTTGCGCCAGCACCAGCCACTGAGCACGTAACGCTTGTAACTCATCACTGCTGACAGGCGCTTGCTGACAATGCTTCTGCGCCAAATCATGTAACAAACCACTTTGCTTCGCTGCATCTGCATAAGCCGGAATGACAATGTCTTCAGCCACATGGGTCAGATAGGTTTTTTCGGTCTCCGCGCTGATATCTATGGCGACTATCTGTTCGTCATTCGCGCTATCGGCGGCCGTACTATTTGAGGCAGCGCCATCTTGCGCGACGGTTTGGCTATCCACCTCTGCTGTTTTATTCTCATCGGCAGGCTTGACACAACTGATGAGTAATCCAGCACTCAGTGCCGATAACGCCATTGCTAATGCAGGATTTATTTTCATAAGTTTCTCGGTAATGGGATAAGTAATAATTTATATCACCTTTATAATGATTTTAAGAAGGCGTTTAATTCTGCGCGTCCTTGCTTGTCCAACTTCAATACTTTTTGGCGTTGTTTTTCTGCTTCACCGCCATGCCATAGTACCGCTTCCATCAGCGTGCGCGCGCGACCATCATGTAAAAAGGTCGCTTGTGGATCGACGGTTTGAGCCAGACCAATCCCCCACAATGCCGGCGTACGCCATTCATATGAGTTGGCCAAAAACTCAACTTGTGCATCTTTTGCCGGTAGCTTACCCGCTATCGTACGATCGGCAAGATCATCACCCATGTCATGCAGCAGCAAATCTGTGTAAGGATAAATGACTTGTCCATGCTGCTCAAGATGATCGTCGTCAGTTTTTGGCAACTGATATCTTGGCGTATGACAACTCTGGCAGCCCATATCATAAAAGCGTTTTTTACCAGCCAGCACCAATTTATCATCGGCATTGCGGCGATGTGGCACCGCTAAGTTCCGCGTATAAAATTCTACAAACTTCGCGACTTCATCATTCACTTCGACCGGTGTCTTGCCATTACCTTGCTCATCAGCGCCAGTGGTCGCTTTAATACAAGCGGTTTGGCTCGGCATGCAAGACTCATGTGGACGAATGTTTGAGGTCAGCCCCATATCCTCATTAAAGGCACTTTGGTTTTGCGTAATCAGCTTGGTCTGACCGGCCTTCCAACCAAAACGACCGAGCGCATGCTTGCCCGTTTGCGGGTCCATCACCCAATTAAACTTACCACTGATGCCATCGCTATTTTTATTATTAGGCGTTTGGCTGGCTTGTTTTTTAATGTCTGCGTCTGGAATTTGCTCAAGTAGGCCCAGACCAATCATTGGCAAGGCGATGCGCGGCGAGACCATCATCTCATCATCGAATGCGCCATAGCCGGGTTTGGTCAACTCAAAGGTCGGCGCACGTAGGGTTTCAACATAACCATCGGCAAAGGTCACTGGCTTATCAGTCCACTGTACCGCAATTCGCGCTTCGGCCGGTACACCCTGAATACCGCGATCCTGTAACTGACCGCCATACATAGGATGCACCACTTTTTCGATCTGGGAATCCTGCAATTGCTGACGCTGCTCATCTGTTGTCGCTGGCATAGACAGACGTATTAATAAACTATCAGCATCGTCCTCACTGCTCATCGGCGCGTGACCACGACCGTCTTTGACGTGGCACGATTGGCAGGCAGCGACATTGAATAACGCACCAAGACCGTCACGGCTGTCCGTGCTAGCAGGCGCTACCACCCACGGTTGTTGAAAGAATGCATTACCAATAAAAAAAGAGCCTTTACGTGAGGCGGTGAGGTTTGACGAGGGTTTTGAGTAGCTCTCAGCGCTGGTAATACTGATACCAGTATCACCGCCTTGCTTAATCTCTTGCGGGTCAAAGGAAGCAAGCTGCTGCATGGATACCCCAGCCAGCGCTTCGATGTTTTGACTGCGCTCAGTAGACAATGAACTATCATCCTGCTTACCAGCCTGCGTGTCATTCTTATCAGCGGATGAGCTGTCAGTCGGTTGACAAGCCGCAAGTGACCATATGCAGAGCGCACTAAGCGCAAGCTTTAGAGGTGCATTTTTAGACAATAAAAAGGTATGAAGAGACATAGATGATCTGTCTTTCGTGGCAGGAAGGGCGTTCATAAGCATTGCCTTAGCGCTAGTATAGAACCATCAAAATCGCGCACCATAACAATATGTCGTTACAGTCAACAGGGTACAACTGTAAGAAAGCTGGCTGGTAGCGTTATTTTAATAGGGCATAAAAAAACACGTTGCCAACCGAGATTGACAACGTGTGTATTATACATAAATTACTTTCCTATGAAAATAATTCTCATTCACTTATAAAGACTTATCAGGCATTATAAATGAATACAACTGACGCTAGTAAGCGTATAAGCTGAGCTTAAAACTGTGAACCTGCATCAGCATCTAGATTGTCAATGCCAGCCGCTTTTGCCGCATTTTCAATACCAGTCGTCAATTCTTGCAAGCTGGTAATGGCAGTCTCAACCCAACCACGACGCGTATTTTGCTCTTCAGCAGAGATACCTTGTTTACTGGCTTGACCAACAGTCGCAATCATTTGATCAATCTTGATGCCTTCTTTTTCGCCCTTTTCGACGATGATATTAAAATCACTTTCCACCTTACTAAAATCAGCCGCCAGCTTATCAGCAACGTCTTTATGACCAGTATCAATTAGGTAGTTCTTCACGCCATAGCCACCCACGGTTTTACCCGCGACGGTCTTATAGCTACCATTAAAGACATTTTGAATACCGCGAGCATTATTGGCATAACTTAGATGGGTCAAGTCACTAAAGCACTCGTGCTCATCTTCGGTAGAGCCCGTGACAAAGGCGACTTGCATACGCTGAGAGGCCAGCTCGCCAAGTGCTAAACTGCCCATCTGGTACAAAATCTGGCGCAGACCATTGTTATCTTTACGCGCTATCATATCGCTGCGTAAGGTATGTTCGCTATCAGGCTGCCATTGGGCTTCCATTGCGGTTAAATCATCAACCAATAATTGCGCAGCAGCTTTTAAGAACTCGCCACGACGCTCACAAATACTTGCCTCTGTATTTGCGCTTTCGCCACTGGTACATTCACCATCGGTGGTGATATAGTCGCTAACCGGACGGTTGCCTACACCCTCACCGACGCCATTGGTATCTTGTCCCCATAGCATAAACTCAATCGCGTGATAGCCAGTCGTTACGTTGGCTTCACTACCACCAATCTCATTCATGTCTGCTAACAATTGCGGCGTAATGGTGCTGGTATCTTGCTTGATGCTACCGACGGCGATGCTATCACTATTGATGATATTGTCTTGACTGTTATATTCACCTTCGTAATCGTCGCTGACGTAATCAATGAGCGCTTCATCGAGCGGCCATGCATTGACCTGTCCTTCCCAGCTATCGACGCTGCCAATCTCACGCTGGTCATCAGCAGTCACAAAGGCTTCATCAAAACGGAACACTTCAGTTTGTGAGTAAGGCTGACGCGCCGCTTTATAGGCAGCTTTTGCCGCGTCAAGGTTCGCTTCAGTTGGCGTATCTACATAAGTATTTACAGCGGTCTGCAAGGTTTTTGCGCTATCTAATGAGTCTTTATAGGTAGCATGAGCCATATTTGCATAACTAATCACCAAGCGATCGATATTGGCTTTTTCTGCACCGGACGTGGTTTTATTATTAGCGGCTTCTGTGTCTTGTACCTCCGCTTGTGCATCAGTGGCGGCATCGTCATTGGCTTGTTTGGTACAACCCGATACTAGCAGTATCCCTGCAAGCGCAGCGGCTAAAGTAGTCGGTAAAATTTTACGGCTCGTCACTGTGGTCATATTCATACACGTCCTCGATGAGATACATTAGAAAAAGGGTAAATACAGTAAATAACGAATGTCCAGAATAATAATTACTGTCAAATCTGCCAAACGGTATCATTAATATTACTGAAATATTATTGCTAGAATATTCAAATATTTGCGAATTATAATGTTATTGATAACTATTATCAAACATAATTTGCCGTTTTGGTCTAGTCGGTACTCTTGATAATTTAGTGGCGCAAATTTTAAGCACAAAAAAGGCCAGCATATTGCTGACCCTTTTTAACAGTGTTCTTAATGTAAATAGATACTAATATAAATAGCTACTAAGTAATGGCTTAGTTTACGCTCTGTGGCGAGTTAATCGTTAGCTCAACACGGCGGTTTTGTTGACGACCATAATCAGTGTTGTTATCCGCTACTGGGCGTGATTCGCCATAAGCAACAACATTAACACGGTTAGAAGCCACACCGCGAGCTGTCAGATAGTTAGCTACTGAGTAAGCACGATCACGTGATAGACCCATGTTGTATGATGCTGAACCTTTGCTATCAGTGTGACCTGCGATGTTAACAGTGGTCTTATTATACTGATTCATCGTCGATGCTAGCTTATCAAGGGTTGGCTTGAAAGATGAGCTCAATGTAGCATCATCAAATGAGAAGGTAATGCTACCTGGCATAACCAAGTCAATGTTACCAGTCGTAGGGTTTTGTTCAACCGTGACGCCTGTACCAGCCATTTGTTGTTCAAGCTGCTTAGCTTGACGCTCCATGTAGTAACCAACGCCTGCACCCAATGCTGCACCAATAGCAGCATCACGACCAGTTTTGTCGCCGCCCGTTGCTTTTGAGATAGTCGCGCCACCTAAAGCACCCGCTAGTGTACCAACAGCCGTTTTATTCAAACGTTGCTGTCCAGTGTTTGGATCTGTTGTACAACCACTCAATGCTAGACCAGATGCGACTGCGGCAATCATTAATGTATTACGCATAATATTTCCTCTTAAGTTTAAAAAAATGGTTAAATTGTACTTTTTATAGAAGATTATTCATTAATCTTATTTAGGTGCTTATTTACACTCGTCATTATTATGGCAATTACCATCTATTCATGTGTAATATTTTGTCACATCTATGTATGAGAAGTGCAGAAGGCTTGCCAGTTTTTTTCTAACGCTAGCGATGTCTGCCATGACTAGTCACGTTTACAGTCGTACACTATCATTAATTTCTGCTAAAATCATGCAATAAAGTTGACCCTAAAGTAGCGCTAATAAAAGCTATAAGCATATAGCACGCGTTCAACCTTAACAAAACGCCAAAAACTTCGACGATAGCGACTCCAGAAATGGAGCATTTATATATTAATAATATCGATAGAAAAGGGATTAAACATGCGCCTGACCTCTACTATTCAAAAAATACATCAACGCGCGCCTAAATTGGGCAAAGCGGTCTCGCTGACCACCGCAGCCAGTGTCATCGCAGCCAATAGCTTTGGTTATAGTATTCCCTTATGGCTAATGGGTGCGACCAAAATAATTACTGGCGCCCCTATTGCGGATAAAACCGTGATAAAAATTGCTGCCCACTGGATTAGTAGTAATAATGCTTTAATCGATAATATGTTGCCACGCAAAGATTGGCGTATCAATTTGCCCAATGATGTTCATATGGATGGCAAATATCTACTGGTTAGCAATCATCAGTCGTGGGTCGATACCAGTATCGTGCAATACATTGGTGAAAAGCGCCTGCCCCTCACCCGATTTTTTACCAAGTTTGAGCTGATTTATATCCCAATCGTTGGCCAAGCTTTTTATTTTTTAGACTTCCCGATGATGCGCCGCCATTCTAAAGAAAAGGTTGCCAAAAACCCTGCCCTAAAAGGCAAAGACATCGAAGAAGCCAAACGTGCTTGTGCGCTCTTAAAAGACAAGCCATTTACCTTATTGAACTATCTAGAAGGCACGCGCTTTACCCAAGAAAAACACGCCAAACAAGGCTCACCTTATACGCATTTACTGAAACCGCGTGCAGGTGGTTTGGCGCTCGCAGTCAATGCACTAGGAGATGATATCGACGGTATTTTGGACATGACCATCGTTTATCCTGATGGCGTGCCAACCTATGGTGATTTGTGGAAAGGCAATATTAAGCGCTTGGGCGTTGATGTTCGACACATTAAGATACCTGATGAATTGTTTGCTGGTATCAAAAATGGTGGCTACGAAGAAGATGAGTCAATCAAGGCGAAGATGTTTGATTGGGTTGAGCAGATATGGCGTCAAAAAGATGACCTTATTACGACGATGCTGGCTGACTTTGCAGACAATCCGCAGAGCAAATAGGCTAAAGATAACTTATTTTTTCAGTAAACCTTCAAACCACAATGGTGCCATACTTTTTACGCTGCTATTTAAATACTAAAGACTGGCTATGGCGTGTCCTCATTTTGAAAATAGTGATAAAAATAAGATAAATGGCAGCTGAACAGAGAAAATAGTACGGATAATATCGAGAGATTAGCAAGCTACTTGACGAAGTTTGGCAAATATTTAGCCATTTTTAGCGCATTTACTGCTTAAGGTTCAGATTGAGAACACACCCTAATATCAAGGTTACTCAATTTGTATAAAATACCAAATTATAATGGTTGATGGGTTGTTTTTTGATGCCATTCATTGATAATGTGAATAGTCATTAAAACGCTCGCTTATTTAGTAATCATGTCCTCACTAGCAGTGCCTACTGATGACATGATTTCTTATGCCATTTCTTACTAATAAGGTATGACTGTGCCCGCCTCTCCCACTAAAAGCTCGCCGATAGCAGCAATGCCAAATGAGTCATCGAACTTAGCAAACAGTCAGTCTCCGAGCACTCATTCCTCGATCGAGCAGCCGCCACGATTAAATCGTCCCAAGCCAAGTCGCTTTAAGCTGACGTATGACATCTTGATGATTGTTGCTATTAATATTGATCTTTTATTGATCAGTATCGATGCCATCTTGATGAGTGGTTTTAGTAGTAATGTCGCAGGATGGCTGGCATTGAGTGATGCGCTCAACTGGTATCAGAACACCTTGCACGATCCATTGCGTACGGCGGGTGGCTTTTTTACCATATTTTTAATCGTAGAACTGTTGGTACGTTGGGCGATTGCCGTTAAGCAAAAAGCTTATTATCGCTGGTTCTTTTTTCCCTTTGTCCATTGGTATGAAGTGTTAGGCTGTTTTCCACAGCTACGCGCGCTACGGTTATTTCGGGTGGTGGTCATCGGCCGCCGGCTATATCAGCTTGGCTATCAAGTACTGCCGCAGTCATGGATTGCTCGTATCAAGTTCTATATTGAGCTGTTATTAGAAGAGTTGTCAGATCGGGTAATTTTGACGACCATCGACAACTTTCGTCAGCAACTTACCAACCCTGAAACGCACAAGTCCTTTATCGAATCAACGATTGCGCGCAATCGCCATGAGATTGAAGCCGCCCTGTTGTCGCTACTACGCACAGAACTGGCGCCAAAACTACAAGCGCTGACCGCCTCGCCGGGAGGTAGCAATATGATAGCCGGTGCGATGGGCGAAGCGATTAAGGAAGGTTTGGCCAATACGCCTGAGTTGCGTCGCTACTTGCGCATGATACCAATCGCCGGCGGCTTGATTGAGTCACAATTGCAGCATGTCGGACACAATATCGGTGAAAACGTAGTCATTGCTCTAAACGAGCGGCTACTCGATGCAGAACGCCTCGATGCATTGATGGTCGCTATTGCCAGCGGCGTGGCGCAAATCGATACCAATAACACAGCGCTGGATACTTTAATTTCGAGTATCATTGAGGACAGTTTGACAGAGTTTGAGGCACAGGTAAAAGTACAGCAATGGAAGCACCAAGATATGCTTAACTTATAAAATCTTGCTAAAAATAGCTGACAAATAGCTAGTACCTGATAGATAACCAGCACCTAATAAATAACCACTAAATAATAATAAATATAGTACGCATGCAGCAATACGACATTTTTTGAGGATCAATCTTATGACGGTTTCAGACAACGACAGCAGCGCACAAGCCCC
Source organism: Psychrobacter sp. TB67 (assembly GCF_000511065.1). NCBI lineage: Bacteria > Pseudomonadati > Pseudomonadota > Gammaproteobacteria > Moraxellales > Moraxellaceae > Psychrobacter > Psychrobacter sp. TB67. The sequence goes on along the minus strand of NZ_AYYA01000055.1, from coordinate 140,397 downwards.
GAGTAGCATCCCTGCTCTCGCCTTTTATGGCAAGATGCTCACCTTTTCGCGTTTGCAGTTCAGTACCAATGATTTGAGCGCTATCGAATCTCAGCTTGCCGAAACGCTCAGCAACAAATCCAGCAATATCCCTATCCTTATCGATAGCGAGGTCGAACAAGACCTGTCAGCATTGGTAGAGCTATTATGGTCATGGGGCGTACAACCTATCGGTGTCGTAACAGGTGTATTAGATGCCCAAGCGCGAGAACAACGATTGGCAATCTTCCCTGCTGATGGCAAACGTATCGAGCGTATTTTACCCAGCAAAAAAGCCACTGCTCAGGTCAGTAAAGCATCAGAAGCCAAAAGTACAGAGTCAACCAGCACGAATGACGTAGCCGCAGCGTCTGAACCCGCACTTGAGACAGCGACCGAGACGACTCTCTCTAATATTCCAGCAGAGACTTTAGTCAGCGCTGAGCATATTACCAGCCTCATCTATGATCAAATGCTGCGCTCAGGACAAAGCCTTAACCATGTCGGTGGGGATTTGATTTTGACCAACAGTGTCAATAGTGGCGCTGAAGCCATTACCGACAACAGCTTGCATGTTTATGGCCGCGCCCAAGGCCGTTTGGTCGCAGGAGCCACGGGTGATAAAGATGCTCGTATTTTTTGTCAGGTCTTTAACCCCTCCTTGGTATCGGTCGCCGGCACTTACTGCCTACGAGACAACTTACCCGAACACGTGATCGACAAGCCCGTACAAGTACGCTTTATAGAGGGTCAAGGCTTGGTCTTTACCGTGATGGATGAGGCTTAGACGCCTAGTGGTATATTGCTGCTTATGTATAAATGCCCAAGAAAATCTCTGTAGTGGCTATCTATAGTAGCTACCTTCTGTAATAACTATAGATAGTCAATACTTAGATGGTCACTACTTAGATGGTCACTACTTGATAGTCATAATGCGTTTAGGGCTAGGCGACTCGTTTAATATTGTAGTAAGTTTATTTAACAAAACTGCCCTATCCTAATCTGCTGTCTCTGCCACTATTTACTATGTTTGCGAGCGCTGACAGCCAGTAGCAGCAGTACTTAACACAGATATTGGCTGTTTTTGAGCTTTAGTGCAGACTTGCTATAAATTTTTGTTTATATATGCTAGGCTTACGCTCGCAGGTAGCGCATATATTGCATGTGAATAATAAGTATGCAAAGCATAAGTAAATGCGCTATTTTATTTAATAGATATCCCATTGATTCATAGGAGTGTGCCATTGTGGCGAAGATTGTTGTAATCACTTCAGGTAAAGGCGGTGTGGGCAAAACCACCACGAGTGCCTCTTTTGCTGCCGGTTTGGCGTTGCGTGGCTATAAGACGGTTGTTATCGATTTTGATGTAGGTCTACGTAACCTAGACTTGATCATGGGCTGTGAAAATCGAATTGTTTATGACTTTGTAGACGTCATCAGCGGTAACGCTCGCTTATCACAAGCACTGGTCAAAGATAAGCAGCTTGAAAACTTATATATCCTGCCTGCCAGTCAGACGCGTGATAAAGATGCACTGACCGACGAAGGGGTGTCCGAAGTAATGGCTGAGCTGTCTAAGCAGTTCGACTATATCATTTGTGATTCGCCTGCTGGCATCGAGCGCGGTGCTCAGTTAGCGATGTATCATGCTGATGAAGCGATCATCGTGACCAACCCTGAGATCTCCTCAGTACGTGACTCGGATCGTATCATCGGTATTTTACAAAGCCGCACCAAAAAAATCGAAGAGAACCAAGGCTCTATCCGTGAGCATTTGGTTATCACTCGCTATAATGCCGAACGTGCAGCAGCGAATGAGATGATGGACATCGATACCATCTCTAACGATATCTTAAAAGTACCCCTACTTGGCGTTATTCCTGAAAGCCATTCAGTGCTTGAAGCATCTAACCACGGTGAGCCGGTGATCCATTATACCGATTCTATCGCTGGTCAATGTTATGATGACATTGTCGCCCGTTTCTTAGGCGAAGAGCGTCCATTACGTCATATTGATGTGAAGAAAAAGAGTCTATTACAGCGCTGGTTTGGGGGTTAATGATGAGTAAGAAAAAAGGATTTTGGAGTAGTTTGTTCGGTACTGATGACGGCAACACTGTCGGTAGCGCCAACCTAGCCACTGAGCGTCTCAAGGTTATCGTTGCGAGTGAAAATCGCTTAAACAACCGCTTAACGGCGGATCGTATCGAAAAAATGAAACGTGAAATATTAGAAGTGGTGAATAAGTACGTCAATGGCGTGCAAATTGATGATGTGAACATCAATCATCGTTCTGAAGACAGCTTAGATGTGCTAGAGATGAATATCAATTTGCCTGAGCATAAGAAGTAATCTGCCCAAAAGCATATGAAACAAGCCCGCGTTAAGTCTTAAGTTAAAAATACTTCATCTAAAAAGCCCTCAGTACGATACTGAGGGCTTTTTTGTGGATGTATATTTTTCTAACTCATTGGTTATTTCATGCGAGCTATCAGATTGTCTTTTTTGACGAATTGATGATAAAAAGCCGCGCCAATATGTAGCACAGTAAAAGCAATAATCATGGGCCAAATAATATCGGTATGTAAGTCATTATAAAAACGCGCTAAACCCCTATCTGGCGTGACAAAGATAGGAATCTGAAATAAGCCAAATATGTCTACTGGTCGACCACCATAGACAGACATCAGCAAGCCAGCTAGTGGCATCGCAATTAACAAAGCATAGAGCGCAAAATGAGACAGCTTTGATATTAACAGCTGCCATTTTGGCATCGGTAACGCTGGAGGTGCTTTGGTAAAGATGCGATTAATAACCCGCGCTATCATCCAACATAATAAGCTTATGCCAAACGCCTTATGCAAACCAATATAGAGATTGCTATCAAGATTTTGGTATAACAGGATCATGATCCACGTTACCAGTAATAAAACCGCACTGATCCAGTGAAATAAGCGGCTCGCGACTGACCACTTGGAAACACTTACATTGATATTATTCATAAGCTGCCCTATTACCTCTAACCAATATTTATAGATAAAGACAGCAGCTAACGGCACGACCATCGCGGCTGGGTTAGTCATGACTAGGTTTATAATGAATCGCTATTCACTATCAGCCCCTTACCAAACAAGCTAGCTGTCTAAATCAACCAATTGATGCGCAATTTTATCCAAATCGGGCACCAAGTAAGGAATACTATCAATAATTACGGTTTGAAACAAGTAGGATTGTACAACGTTTTCTTGAAAACGCTCTTTGACATAGTCAATTTCGCCACCGGTCGGGTTTTCACCAGTCGCTTCAACAGTCTTATTATCGCTATTTTTCGCTTTTTTAGCATCGTTATGGCTTAGATTATCAGCGTGATACTGCTCTGGAAGCTCACCATCCTTAACCTCAGAGATACGCACCTGCAGTTGGCGCAGTTCACCAGCTGTCTGTAACGCCATGCGATGGGCCGCCGTATTGCCCTCCAATACGATGATCTTATCTGGCACCTGCTCGCTAGATAGCAAGTGGAATACAACCACTTCTTGTTGTTGCCACAGATAAGTCCAAATATGCTCATCAAGAGCATCCACACTCAGAATCAAACTGCTCGGAATGATCCAGTCAGGCTGGTTGAATGCTGGGACGATAGTGACATCGAGCATACCGTTGTTCGTGGTCAGCAAGCTTACTGCCTCAAACGAATGCTTTAGAATTTCTTTCATAAGTCGCTCACAATAGATTAATACGAAGAGGCAGCCGCCACTCTTTCACCAATATAGTCGGTAAGTTTTTGTGCTAAAGCCACTGGGCTACCAATAAAATCGCAGTATCCAGAATCAATAATTGCCTGTGGTTGGCTGGGACAAGCACTTACCTTTGGATCTTGTGCCCATAACTGACTGTCATTGTCTTGAATTAAGTCCAGATGCTGAGCCCCATCGTTGCCCATACCTGAAAAAATAATGTTAATCAACTCACTACCATATACATCGCTGGTGTTTTTTAGGATTTGACCGATAGCAGGCTTATAATCACCATCCCATGCTTTATCAAGCAATATAATCCGACCAGTAGAATCACAGACAATTTGCTTGTCAATAGGAGCAATTAAACACTGACCTGACTGCAAACGTTGTGACGAGGTAATCACCTGACAGCGCCAGTCATTATGGCGATTAAGTATACGTGGCAGCGTACCAATCATGGTCTGATTGAAATGATGCGCCAATAAGATACAAATAGGTAGCGTGGGTGACAAATTATCTAAGAATTCTTTGACAGCGCTAGGGCCACCCATAGACGCCCCCAAGAACACCACGTAACGCCAATCGCTGGTATCACTCTGGTAAGCTTGGGTATCCACCAATGCTGGTAGAGACAACATCTGCGCAAGTTTACGCTTTAGTTTGCGTTGCCATTTAGCATACTGCTGCGCCTCATTTAGATAAGGCGCTTGACTAAAACCCACCAACACTCCAATCGATTGAGACACAGTAGTAGCCGTGGCAACGCCGTCATCATAATTACTGTCTATTAGCCAGATATCAATAGGTGCTTCATAAAGTTCAAACTTGGTATTCAGCTGCGCCCGTGTCACACAATCAACCAAGATAAAACCACAACTGCGTACGGTATCCGAAAAGGCCATGCGCTGGTGATGGTCTTCTGCGACCACCAGCACCTTGATATCATTTTGGTTTTTTTCTTTGAGCGCTAATAGAGCAGGTACATTATCCTTCATGAGTCAAGCTGACCTCTTCACCCAATAGCGTTTGGATTTTATTGAGTAGCTCGTTTTCTTGGAAGGGTTTACCCATATAATCGTTCACCCCAATTTCCAGAGCACGCTCGCGATGCTTTTCACCAGTACGTGAGGTAATCATGATAATTGGGATATGCTGCAAGCGTTTATTATGACGTATTTGAATGGCCACTTCGAAGCCATCCATGCGCGGCATCTCAATGTCCAAGAGGATGAGATCCGGTATCGTTTCTTGTAGTATCTCAATCGCATCGACACCGTCTTTGGCAACGGCAACTTTGTAGCCTTGACGCTCTAAGAAGCGCGACGTGACTTTACGTACCGTGACCGAGTCATCGACGACCATCACAGTCGGCTGAGACTCCAAACGTCTGTGCTTAGAGCCAGTAGACGAGGCAACTTCTTTGAGCACTGGCGCATTACGCATCAAGGCAATCAAATCTAAGATAAGCATGACCGAGCCATCACCCATGATGGTAGCAGCGGAAATACCTGATAGGTTGGAGAATTGTTGCCCTAACGGTTTTACCACGACTTCGATACGCGAGCCAGCTATCTGATCGACCTGCAGGGCAATATTCTGTCCAGTACGGTTTTTAATGATAATCACTGGCAAGCTCGTATTGGTATTGACCACCAATTCATTGAGTTTATTGCCTGATAAAATCTCATTTAAATAACGCACGCGATAATCATTGTCTTCAAAGTTGAGGGTCGCATCATTTGACTGATAGTAGTCATAAAGCTTTTCTGGGTTAATACGTACCACACGCTCAATCTGAACCAATGGTATGGCATAGTAGCGATCTGCTGCCCGCACTACTAGGGCATCCGACACTGCTACTGTGAGTGGTAAACGCATGGTAAAGCGCGATCCTTGACCAAGCTCAGAGACTACAGATACTACGCCACCTAACTGACGAATCTCGCTGATAACGACATCCATGCCAACGCCGCGCCCTGAGATTTGCGTTAATTGCTTACTGGTACTCAAGCCTGCATTAAAAATATACTGCATGATATCAAGATCCGTCAGACTACTATCGTCTGCATCGATAAGACCTTGAGCAATTGCTTTGCTGCGAACCGCTTCGACATCGATACCGCGCCCATCATCGGACAAGTTGATGACAATTTCACTACCTTCACGCAGTACTTCTAAAGTAATGTTACCACTGCGTGCTTTACCAGCTTTTAGACGGTTTGCGCTGTCTTCGATACCATGATCGACAGCGTTACGTAGCATATGCTCAAGCGGCGACGTAATGCGCTCTAGAATGGTTCTATCCATCTCGTCATCGGCATTAATAATCGTTAGATCAACAGACTTGTTAAGCTCATTGGCCGTTTGACGTACGGTACGCTCAAGGCGCGGTGTCAAGCGCGTAAATGGCACCATACGCGAGTTCATCAAGCCATCTTGTAGCTCAGTTTGCGTCCGCGACAGCTGTAATAATAAGCTCTCGCTATCTCGGGTCTTTTCTAACAGTGTATGATTGATATCAATCAAATCTGATGCCGACTCTGTCAGAGACTTTGATAACTGATTCAAAGAGGAGTACTGATCCATCTCTAACGGGTCAAAGCCTTCATGGCTGATCAGCTCATCATCTATCTGCGATAAAATCTGAGCTTCAAGCTCAATCTCCATTCGACGTAACTGATCCGCCAAACGCTGTACCGTGATGCCCATCTCTTCAAGGCTGTTGGTCAAGCTACTCATACCCATGTCAATACGAGCACGGTTAATCGCTGACTCACCAGACAAGTTAATCATATGCTCGATTAGACCACCTGAGATACGAATCATCTCATTGCTACTAGCGCTCTGCTCTTGCCCAGTGAACTTGCCGACCATCGATGGCATCTTACTGATGTCTTTGACCCTACCATCTGAATTTTGCTTTTCCTTGGCGGTCAAGATAGCTTTTCGCTGCCCTTGCAGCGATTCATCAGGTATTTGTTTTAGGCTATCAGGATTTTTACTGAATACTTGTAGCGCCTCTATCAACAATCCAGGTGTTGGCGGGTTGACCCGCTCTTTTAGAATAAACAGAGCATCTGCTAACCAATCATGACAAGCCACCAGTAACTCTTGGACTTTTTTCGTTGCAGGACGGCGACGACTAGCAAGGTCTTCGTAGACTGCTTCCATTTCGTGTGACAAGTCCGCTATGCCATTTGCTGCGACCATTCTTGCGCCACCTTTAAGGGTATGTAGGTCACGCTGTAGCGCTTGCAAGGCAACGGTATCGCTCACGTTATCTAAGAATAACTGCAAATATTGATTATTATTGGTAAGCGCTGCCGCTTCTTCTAAAAACACTTCTAAGATATCAGGGTCCGGTAAGCCATTGGCCCATGACTGCTTAATCATTCTATCAAGCGTTAATACTTCTGTGGTCTTGACATTACTGTCTGTCGCATCATTAGCAAAAACTTGCGGCTCAGCGTCAGCATGGTTTTTTGGCACCGGTACAATCAGATTGACATTATCTGGTAATGCTTGTGCTTTCTCAAACTGTTGCAGCTGCTCAATAAGTTCAGGTGCAAAAAACGATTGCTGATGCTTGACCATATGCATCACTTGCAACGACAAGGTATCTTGCACGATTTGCATAATCTCAAGCCACTGGGTGGTTGGCTCGCGTCTATGCTCTACAAAGGCTTCGTAAATACTCTCCGCCTCATGAGTCAAGTCTCCAATACTACGGATACCTGCCATGCGCGCACCACCTTTAATGGTATGCAAATGACGCTGCAATACTTTTAGAGTATTGATGTTAGAGATGTCCGCACGCCATTTGTTAAAGCTCTCGGCAAGCGCATCATCGAGCTCTTGCGCTTCTTCTAAAAAGATCTCTAACAATTCAATATCGGTATCGATAGACTCTAGCTGCAACTCAGGGGCAGAGACACTTTGCACGCTAGGCAGATCATCATTATACTCGTCGATAGCCTCATCACTGCTGGCAGTGCCATTAGCAATACGCTGTAAACCTTCAAGCACTTGCTCATCAACTTTTAGTGAGGTACTACCAGCCAAGGCATCGAATAGCCCTACTAGCTGAGCATGTCCAGCCAGTAACGTGGTTTGAATAGCAGCATCAGCTGCTGTTTCAGGATGATCATTTAAGTAAGTATAAGCCGCTGCTAATGCACCAAGAATCGCGCTGAATTTTGGAAACTCTAGCGCTTTGCTAGATAGATAATTTATTTGGGCAAGTTGTTGCTCTATATATGTCTGAACCTGCTCACTATCAGAGTGACTCAGCGCCTCATTTAACTGCCATTCAGCATCGAGCAACTCATCAATATTTTCATCTAATAGCTGATCTATAGTGGGCTTGTTATTCGTAATTTCGCTATGATCGCCGATGGCATACTGCTCACCCAGCATGGCTTGTAATGAGGCAATATCTTGCTGGCTTTGCGACTCTTCTGTCGATATGGTTTGCTGCTGGGCATTCTGTTTGTAATTATTGAGGTAGCCATCCATCAGTGTCACAGACTGGGCTAATGCTTCTAGGTGTTGCGCATTCATAGAAGCATCCTGCTGTTGTAATAGCTCTAAGCTTTGCTCAATCATCGCACTGACTTCGCTAATCGCCGCTAAAGCACTAGAGCCAGACGCGGCTCTTAGGGTATGGAAGGCACGAACAATATCATCACTGACTGCAATGTGAGGCTGGCCTTGATGATCATCAACAAAGGTATTGATATCTTGTAATAGCGCTTCTGCTTCGTCGATAAAAATCTCAAAAAATGCTTTTTCTTCTGCATTTTGATGCGTCAAAATAACGGGTGCTTCTGCCATCATCGCATTAACCGAATGAATTGTCTGCAACATACTATCCATATCTTCAATATCATCATTGCTACTATCATCATGGATACGGTCAATCGTATCATCAGGCTGCACTGCAGAATACTGCTCAGTAGAGCTCAACGCTTGCTTATATAACTCAACATAGCTGAATTCATCGCCTAGTTGCTTACTAAAAGCGTTAGCACAAGTAATCCATAACGGCACCAATGCGGGGTAACCTTGACTGTTATTATTTTCAAAGGCAGTTAGCATGGCGGGATACGCGCCTAGCACATCGGCGATAAGCTGTCTTATATCGGCTGACGCGACGATACTCTTATCCAAAATGCGATTGAGCATGTTTTCTATAGACCATGCCAGCTCGCCACTATAGTTGGCGCCTACCATGCGACCAGAACCTTTTAGCGTATGGAATCCACGACGAATATCCGCCAAATCGCTTAAATCAGTGGGTGACAGCTGCCAATGCTCATATAAAGGCACGATGTCGGCCAGCACTTCATTGGCTTCTTCTATAAAGATTTCTTTAATATCAGGATCAGCATCATTCGCATCCGTTGGTAACTGCTCAGTCTCTTGCATAAAAGGAACGAGTACGGCTGGTAATGCTAAACCAGAAAGAGAGTCTATTGGATTTCTGTCTCCAGCCTCTTTCTGTACAGTTTGAGAATCATTAATCGTATCTGCAGCATCTGCCAACTCAGTAGAGTCAGCAATTGACATGGGCTCACCTAAGTCAAGAGTCTCATCTAATATAGAATCATCTTCGCTGAATACAATGCCTGATGGTGCAGCTATAGAAGTTTCTAAACCCGAGTTAACCGGCTGTCCTGTCATCAAGTTATGACTCTGTAAAATGGTTACCGCAGGATCAAAGCTTGGCGGTTGTTGTGCTGTAAAATCTGTAACCAAGACTGATAATCGCTTAGTGCTCTCTGTCACCAAGTCAACAACATCGTCCGTGACGGGTAATGTCTTATCCAACAGACGATTGAGCAGATCTTCGATGGCCCATGCCATCTCACTGATGCTAAAAGCACCAACCATGCGTCCTGATCCCTTTAAGGTATGAAAACCTCTGCGCACTTCTGTTAATGGCGTTAGATCTTGTGAGTCTTGCTGCCAAATCGGTAAAAAATCTTCTAAGTCCTCGACGACCTCTGTCACCTCTTCGATGAAAATGTCCCGAATGTCTTCATCTATATCAAAAGTGTCAGGTTTCACTTGTTCACGCGCGCGCAGCAAGTCTTCACTATCGCTTGCAGTGTTAAAGTTACCTACTACAGCACTATTCGTTATGAGGTTATCGCTCTCATCTTCTAATACAGTTTCATCGTCTACACTTGCTGTATCAAGGTTTGGCGTATTAGAAGCCTGGATATCAGAAGCTTGGTCATTGACGGCATGCTCAGTAACAGGCGCAATCTCCCCACTATCATCGTAGCGCAGCACATCAGTTGCCACAGGTTTTTGGCTAAGGAAACTGTGCTCAACACTTTCAGGCGCTTGAATATAGTCATTCAGCAGTATGGTAGCATTATCGATATGCTGATTTGCCAGCGCTAATAATGGTTGGTCAAAGACCTGCTGCGCCAGATAGTCTAGCAGCAGCTCTATAGAGGTCAAGCCCTCAGCCAACGCTTGAGTAACATTCCAACTGAGCACATTAACATCATGAGTCGTCAGTTGTACAAATAGGTTGGCTATCGCATCAGTCGCTTCACGGACTGAGGGCAAGCCCATCTCATCAAAAGTGTGGCCGATGTCTGTCAGCTCAGCCGTCTCAGGTAAGAGGGCAATATCTTGACGCTGTATATAGGCGTTAAAGCGCTGTTTTATGTCTTCAACAGCAATGCGCAGTTCACGTAAGTCTTTCGTAGCAGCGCTGCTGTCCGTACTAGCTCCTAACCGCGAGTCAGCGCTATCAGACCTCAAAGTAAAGTCAGCTGCGTCCCCTATTTTGGTAGATATCGTCTGTTCGGTATTATAAATAGCACTATATAGCTCTTGGAGCTGGCGTTCGATCTGCCATTGCTCTTGTGCAAACCCTGTTTCTGAGGAGAGAGCACGTTCGATATCTGCTAGAATAAATGCGACTTGTGACGCATAGAGTGTCCAACCTCGAGCTTCGAGCTGACTATTTATACGCTGTAATGGATTCAATAAAGTTTGCGGCTGATCAAGACTGAATATGAGCGTCTCAAGCTCACTCAATATGCGCGGTAAAAAACGCGAAGCCACAGTCTCACTTTGCGGTAAATTATTGAGAATAGATTGCGTATGCTCGCTACTTTGTGCAAGGCCACTTGACTCAATATAAATACTGGCTATCAAGTCTTTAATAACGCTCGATGCTAGCTTAGTCTGATGACCGCCTGACTCAATCACTTGCTCAAGCTGCGCTAATAATGGCGCATAGTGCTCAGGCAATGGTGTTTTATTGTGGGCAAGATCGTGCAGCCATAACTCGGTTAGATACCATAGACGCTGCACATCACCCTCTTTTGTGCTTTGCCATAAGTACTCACTGACTTTTTGCAAGAGGGCTAGTATAGAGGGCTGATTGCTATTAGCAGCTAACAATGCTTGTACTTGCTGACGCCAAACCAACAATAACTGCTGATATTGCTGAATGTCTAGATGGGCATCTGCCGCCGGGTTTGGTACGATTAATTCAATATCATCGATGACATTTTCAGCGCTAAAATCGCTATTAATCAAATGTTCGTGAGGTGTATTTTTAGTAGTGCTAGATGGCTGTGAAAAAAGATCTGTCGCAATACCTCGTCGTGATAGTGACTGAGTAAGATCAGCAGCGGCTCTATTGATCAAAGCCGTATGATGACTGCCTGTACGCATATACTGCGTCAGCTCACGTTGTAACAGACGATGAGAAAACCGACCACTGCGGCAATCGTCAGTAGTAAAGTCCTCTTGGCGACCAGCACCTGCCAACAGACTTAGCTTAGTCGCTAAGTCTGCCAATAAAGGCAGGTTAACCATAGTTAGAGCGCCACCAACTTGATGGTAGTGCTGTACCATTTGCTCGTAATTAGTGCTATCAGCGCCTAATTGCCAGCCATCAGATACTTGTGATAATTGCTGATTAAAAAGTGGTAGTAGCCACTCGAGCGTCACCATGTCATTGGGCTGGTTTTTCATAGGTTTATCCTAACTCGTCTAGGCGGTAATTTAGGCACTGATCTTTTGCCACGCATTAATCTGTGGGTGCGCAATACGGCGCATATTTGAAGGACGCCAAAACAACGCCTCACCTGGAGCCAATACAATATAACCACCTAAGGCACACTGCTCTGACAGCTTGGTCAGAATATCCCGTTGATCAAACTTACGAAAATATAGCAGCATATTTTGGCAGATAATGACCTGTTGTAGATGCGGGGTGGGTGGTTCTTGATTGATGATATTGTGTAAAGCAAAGCTAACATACTGCTGTAAAGTTGGCGCGATTTGCCAATGTACTCGAGTGTGACTGCTAGCATTTTTTAGTATAGATAAATCACAGGCAGTCGATTGTTCAGTCATAGTCTCAGGACGTAATGGATGAATAAATGGCTGGCAACAAGACGGAATTAACGTTTTTTGGCGTTGGTCGTACTGTGCCATACGTGCTTTTGTCAGTGCTTGCTGGCTGACATCAGTGCCTAATATGACATAGTTAACCAGCTGCTTCGATGCCAAACTCATGGCAAGCGACCAAGTCTCCTGCCCACTGGCACAACCGACACTCCAAATGCGAAACGTCTCATCAATACTATCATCTGTTAGCGTCAGGCACTGATGCTGCAAGGCACACTCTGTGACAAAATCTATAGAAGGCAAGTGGCGAAAGAAGCGACTTTCGTGAATCAGCACTTTATCCAATAGTTGCTGGCGCAGCGCATCGTTGTTCGGCAATTGACGCCATAGTTGCAGCGCTGATAATCCATTCGCAACAGCGGTACGATCAATCGCATTTACTAGCCACTGGCGTTGAATATCGGGTAAAACAAAGCCGATTTCTTGCTCTATATAGCGTTGCCATTGCTGCGTATCAAAACTATCATCTTGCCTTAAAGCTGTTACCGAATCGGAACTGGCTTTATCGACTATATTAGCGTCTTGTTGAGTACGATTATCCACGTGACCTGCTCTTGCTCCTGCTGCCCACTCTTAATATTAGAGCAGTCCTTTGATTAAAATCTCAAGATAACAACACCCTAAGCTTAATGGCTATTTATGATGGCTAATGGCTAATTATTGCTTATTAATCATTAAGCAAGAGTGCTTGATTAAGCGTTGGCCACTAAGCTTTCTTCAGCTTCTAACTGTTCATCATCGTTTGATACTTTAAAGCCAGTAACCGACTCTTGGAGAGCGGCAGCCATTTCACTTAGCTCGCCAATAGAGCGCGCTGTGGCCATCGTACCCGATGACGTTTGTGACGTAATGTCTTGAATGATATTCATCGTATGAGAGATGTGTCCAGCAGACTCAGCCTGTTGTTGGGCGGCGTTTGAGATGTTTTGAATCAGATCTGCCAAGGTATTAGAAACGCTCTGTACTTCTTCTAGCGCTTCACCAGCATCTTTGGCCAAACGCGCACCGCGCACAACCTCAGAAGTCGTTGATTCCATTGACATCACGGCTTCGTTGGTATCTGCCTGAATGGTCTTCACCAAGGTTTCAATCTGTTTGGTGGCATTGGCTGAACGCTCAGCCAGACGTTGAACTTCATCAGCAACGACCGCAAAACCTCGACCAGCCTCCCCTGCCATTGATGCCTGAATAGCCGCGTTCAATGCCAATACGTTGGTCTGATCCGCAATATCATTAATCAAACCAACGATATCACCAATTTCTTGCGAAGATTCACCAAGACGTTTAATACGCTTTGAGGTCTCTTGAATCTGGTCACGAATAACATTCATGCCTTCAATAGAGCGCTGTACAACCTCTGCCCCGTTATAAGAGATGGCAACCGAGCGCTGGGCAACCGTTGCAGACTCTGCCGCGTTGTTCGAAACTTGGTCAATCGAGACGGTCATCTCATTAATCGCAGCCGATACGCCCGCGATTTCTTGCGCTTGGTTTTCTGAGGCTTCAGCAAGCTCAACGGCATTCATCTGGGTTTGTTCTGAGGACTGCGAGACGCGATCAGCCGTGCTGTTAATAACCAATACCAACTGACGCAATTGGTCAATGGCAAAGTTTACCGAATCAGCAATCGCCCCCGTAAAGTCTTCTGATACGGTCGCATTAACCGTCAAATCACCATCTGCCAAATCACCCAATTCATCAAGCAAACGCAAAATTGCGATCTGGTTACGCTCGTTTTCTTCTTGAATTTGACGAGCACGCTCAGATTCCGCTTCTGCTTCTTGGCGACGACGCAAGGTCTCTTTTTCGATGAGTAGACGCTCTGAGCCGCCACGTTGCTTGAGTAATTGGTATAGGGCAAATAAAATACCTACGACACCTATCACAAACAAAATCACCGGCAATACCACTGATTGATTGAAATTGGTCAGATATTGACTCACTGATGATAGTGAATTGACCAGCCAAATCAGACAGGCCACAGTCAATATAGCAAAAAGCCCTAATAATAACTTCCAAGTATTATTAGCGTCTTTCACCGTGAGGGTCGTTTTACTATTACCAGCTACAGGGTTATTTATAACATCACTCATCTTGCGTATTCCTTTCGAACAATCGTCAAAGTCTTATCGTGACTGACTTCGACAATCATATTGTTATCAAAACAACAGTGATTAACAAAGCCTGTATGAATGCTGACATACAACCGTATCATGTCAGTCGGTATTTATTTTTATCGTGCTAGGTGCTAGCAGTCGAGTATTTTATGACAGCAAATACTCTATGACAGACAGTTATAGCGCCGCATCAGCGTACTGCAAATCTTGCACCAACAAGCTTGGCATAAAAATATACCAATCTTGTTCATTTTTAAAAAACTTGCCATGATTGTAAGGTGCAAATGGCGAGTCGTTTTCAAGGGCTTCTGGACGATATTGACCACGAGTAAACTGTTCAATACCTAGCACTTGATCGACAAGCAAGCCTGAGAACACATTGTCATGATCGATGACAATAACTTTACGTTGACTCATTTGTGCCAAGCGACTGGGCACCTGCAAAAACTCGGACAAGTCCGTCAGTGGTAATAGGCGTCCGCGAATATTAGCGATGCCGAGCATCCAGGGCTTTACTAAGGGCAAACTGGTGAACTCCGGCATGGTCAGTACTTCTGAAACCTGACCCATTGGTGCGACCAAACGCTGACCACCAATCTCGAATACTACCCCTTGCCAGTCGGATTCTTGTCCGCCGTGACGGCCACTTTTGCGCGCGCGTGCCAAATCTGCTAAACGCAGAAGCTCAATAAATCCTCTGGAAGCCACAAGTTACCCCATTACTTTGCGAATGACATTGACCAGACCATTTTCGTCAACTGGCTTGGTGATATATTCTTTAGCGCCTTGACGCTTACCCCAAACACGATCCGTTTCTTGATTTTTGGTGCTGATCATGATGACCGGAATATGCGACGTTGTTTTGCCACGTGTTATCTTACGGGTGGCCTGAAAACCATTCATTTCAGGCATAACCACATCCATCAAGATGACATCTGGTAAATGATCGGCTGCCATTTGACAACCTTGCTCACCATTTGTCGCTTCAAGGACTTGATAGTTGTTTTTTGCAAGCATGTCGCGAAATTTCGCCATCTCAGATGGCGAGTCGTCAATGACTAAAACAGTAGCCATGGAAATTTCCTTTATTTTTGATGATATCCGTTGGGATATATTGTTGAGACAAATCTATTAAAAATAATGCCTAATGCTTTGTTGGCAACACTATTTTTACGATGATACCTATTTTTACGGTAGTACCTATGAGACGACAAACACTGATTGATAACTATCATGATCACTGGGCTGTTTATAACGTGGTTATTCAACATTAACACTTTATTTATAAAGTATTTAATAATCACGGTAGCAACAGTCCACTTTCTTATAACAGTCCTCTCAGCTACTTGACTAGCCATACCGCTATGCGCATTAATCTTGCCAATATAACTGTCTAATCAACTGCCCAGCTATCAATTATATAAGCCGTTATGTATTAGCGATATTGGTTGATTGCCTCAAACAGCTCATCTTTACTAAATGGCTTAGTCAAGTATTCATCCGAACCTACGATACGTCCACGTGCTTTATCAAATAAACCATCTTTAGACGACAGCATAATCACAGGCTTACTGGCATAGTCAGGGTTATTCTTTATCAATGCACATGTCTGATAACCATCCAAACGTGGCATCATGATATCAACAAAAATGATATCGGGATTGTTATCAACAATCTTGGCTAAAGCATCAAAACCATCAATAGCGGTCACTACTTCGCAGCCCGCTTTTTGTAATAAAGTCTCTGCAGTACGGCGAATGGTTTTAGAGTCATCGATAACCATGACTTTCAAACCTTCAAAATTATTTTCCATTATCATTGTCCTATAAACGGCTATTATTCGTAGCACTATCTGCCAGTGCAAAATTTTAACAGTTATTTCAATTTATAAAATGGTTTATTCTTGGATTGAGATGAACGGTTAAGTTTGTATTTTACGCTGTCACGATCGCTAACATGTTCTCTATCAGTATTCGCCTATCAAGCATGGCGTTACCATCGGTTACTATACGCACTTTAGCGACAATTATCTTCGTGTATTAAGCGCTATTTTTGGCTTTTATTTTTTAAAAAACTGCCAGATGCTTGTCTTTATAAAGCAGCCTATCTGCTGACTCACTTTGCTTATAGAAATTTTTAGACTTGCTCAAAACTGGCAAGCCTAAACCTTGTCAGCATCATAAATTTAACTGGCTCGATATCTGTTGAAATGTACACAAAGGGTCAAAAGGGTTTAAGGTTGAGTAAAAACAATACTTACCTTACCGAATAATCTTCATTTGTGACAAATATGTATCATTATATTTTTATATGTTCGTTTTAGCACAGTTACTCGTTGTTTTCCAGTCATTTAGTGAATTTATGTTCAAATTAATCATTGAGTTAGTGAGAGTCTTTTGATTATGCTCTCTAATTTGTCTCAGGTTACTTTTGCCATCTACCGTCTGGGCATGTTGCATAAATATAATACTGTTATTTGCCCTTACCTCAATTCACTATATAATAAAATGACGTTTACGAGAGTGCTTGGTATGAGAGTTTTGAGAGGTCGAAAAAATAGAGGTTTAAGAAATAGTGCGTATTTATGCAGCGCTTTGTTACTGCTGGCAGGCTGTCAGCCCTCGCCCCCTACTGATGAACCGGTGACGGCTGAAAATAGCGAAACAGTAGAAACCCCCATTATTATTGACGATGATAGCGTTACTATGACGCCTGACCATATTCTGAGTATAAAGCCCTCACGCTATCAGCCAAGCATGGGACTGCAAGGCGTGATTGAACCGATCAAAAAAACTCAATTCATCGCTGCGAACGCACTTACTGTGCAGCAAGTCTTGGTAGAAAAAGGCCAATGGGTAGAAAAAGGCACACCTCTGCTAATCGTTCAGCGTCAGGGCACAGCAAGTAAACCGCTAGAGTCAGCGGATACCTCAGTTGCCGCAGCCGCAGATGCAGAGTTCGCAACCTTAAATGAGCCTACGAAAAACAATAATACAGAAAACACTGCCCAAAAAACGCCACCAGAAAACGATGCAAATGTAGAGAGCAGTCAGCCTAGCGTTGATAAAAGCACGGTAACAACCAGTAATGACACCTCTGCTAACCTCAAACAGCCCTATCAATTAACCACTGTACGTGCCAGTTTTTCAGGTCGCGTCGAAAAGCTGTATGCTAAAGCTGGACAAGGGCTAGCCGCGCGTCAACCGCTACTGCTACTCAGTGATGAGACTGAATTACACTTTATGGCCACTGTCCCTATTCAAGCTGAGCCTCAGCTTTCGGTCGGTCAGACAGTGAATTTTAGTGCTAAAGGCATGTCGGATAAGTTCACTGGGCAGGTCAGCAAATTGACAGCAACGGTTCAGCCCAAACAGCTTCTGGTTCATGTAAATGTCGTCAATAATGAAATCAGCCGTGAAAAACTACAGCCTAATATGCAGGTGACGGGGCGAGTGAATTATGGTCAAATCGACGTCGGTACGATTGTCCCCGAGCGCGCGTTGCATGATGTTGACTTAACAGAATTGCAGCGACCACCGTATAAGCCACTAAGACCCTTGAGCGCCAATGTATGGATTATTAAGCAAGATCAGCGTTTAACTCGTCAGCCAGTCGAGGTCGTCGAGTACGATCCAAGTACCAAACAGTACTTAATAGCTGGCATTAGCAATGACAGTTTAATTTGCCTTGCTGACTTAACCATTGAATCTAAAGGCAAAAAGGTGGTGGTTTCCTAAGAAATGAGAAAGAAGAGAAAAAGACAGTTACATTGTGTAGAAACATTAACAAAGCGTGTCTTGTTTAGTCATAGCTGAATTAGGCACTATAGTATTATTACCCTTTCCTATATTGGCTGAGGCCTTAATCATATTTTCTTAACCCTATCTTAACGGTGACTGTCTTATGGTTTAGAACCCTATCAATTTATGACAACTTACCTTTAAAATAACCTGAATTTAAATTAACGTAAATATCGAGGCGCGCTAGAATTTTAATAAAAAGCGATTTCTTGACAAACCATAACAACAACTAGAGGACAAGCCATGAGTAAGCAGATTTTGTTAATTGAAGATGATCCAGATCTAGCAGAGTTAATTAGTGATTATCTGACCATGAATTATTATGACGTCCATCATGCAGGACTTGGTCAAGAGGGTCTGGAGTTATTAGATACCAAAGAGCGCGATATTGACTTAGTCGTGCTTGATTTAATGCTACCTGATATGGATGGTATGCAAGTTTGTCAAAAGATACGTGGCAACAAAAATAATATGACCAACAAAGTGCCGATTATCATGCTAACGGCCAAAGGCGACACTACCGATCGTGTATTGGGTCTAGAAATGGGTGCTGATGACTACATCGCAAAACCCTTCGAGCCACGTGAGCTCTTGGCCCGTATACGCGCGGTCATTCGTCGTCACGAGCAGCCAAACCAAGCAGATAGCCAATCGGACAGCTTGACTTTTGGTCGTCTCAGCGTGTTCCCTGATAGCCATGAAGTGACTATTGATGAGCAACCTGTGCGTTTGACGACGCATCAGTTTCAATTGTTGCACTACTTTGCCACCCATTCTGGTAAAGTATTGAATCGTGAGCAGTTATGGCAGGCTATGCCGAATGATGACAGCTCGGACAATATTGATCGCGCGATTGATGTTCATATCTCGCGTTTGCGTGCGCTGATTGAAGACAATCCACGTCAGCCAAAGCGTATTATTACCGTACGTGGCGTCGGTTATCAGTTCGCGACCGATCAGGTATAGTCCTAAATAGCTAAATTCCTAGATAGTTGATGATGGCGGCTGATTTGATTTATCGAGACACTTATCGTGGCAAACCAGTCGCCATTGTTTTTATTAAACCACACAAATATTTATTAAATACTATAAATGGCAAGATATGAATCGATATGAGCCTCTGATAATAGAGATGATTTAATGCAGCAATTGGGTTTTCGTTCCGTATTTGCTAAGTTATTTGCTAGCGTCATGTTGGCACTTATCCTATTTGCGGTTGCCATGGTGCTATTGACGCAACTGGTGCATGACAAAGATGCGGGTATTCGCTCAGAAGTATTGGCGACCCAAATTTTGGGTCAAATCGATCCCTTCTTACATGAGCTCAATATCGCCATCAGCAAGGACAACCGTTTACAGTCACGCTTTATGCTCGCTGTAGTCAAAAAAAGTTTTGATATTTTTGATGAATCCTTACAAGCAAAAATGGGCTTATACGACAATGAAGGTCATTTGCTCATGCAGACTGACAATAGCGACTTGCCGTTAGAGCTGCCGCCCACGCCCTCCTTATTTTCACGTGTTTTTCCTTCTCTTTCAGACACCTCCCCTACGAAGCAAGCTCAAGTATATAGTAGCACTGGCTATACTTTACTGTACGAATCACGCTTGCCACCTAAAAAACCTGTACTCTCCGCAGCTTTAAATTTATTTACGGGTACTCTACTATTGCTCTTAATTATGGCGGGCGTTCTATGGCTGATTGCTCGCACCATGACTTGGCGCATCAATCAGATGAGCCAGCAGATGACCCAATTGGGTGACGGTGACTTTACCGTACGAGTCAATGCACGCGGCAGTGATGAAATCGCCTCGTTAGCACGCGGATTTAACCAAGCGGCACAAAAAATTGAGCATCTTATCAATGCCAACAATCTGCTCTTGGCGCATGCCTCTCACGAGCTGCGGACGCCGATTACCCGTATCCGTCTACAAATCGAGATGATGGATATGCTGGCGGATGCGATGCCAATGGATACCAAAGCGAAATTTGACAAACGCGCGCAAGCGATCAACCGTGATTTATCAGGGCTTAATGACTTGGTTGAAAGTATCTTATTGGTCAGTCGCTTAGATGCCGGTCATGTCATGCAGCAAGTCGAGCATTTGGACTTATATGACTTAGTGAATCAAGAACGCCAACATTACCCTGAAGCCACTTTGATTGGTGAGCATATAGTCATCGATGGTCAGGCACCGATGTTGACCCATCTTATTCGCAACCTTTTGACCAATGCTATGTTACATGGTAAACCACCCGTTACCGTGCTGATTTATGGCGTTCAGACTATTGACGAAGCCGATACCGTTCCAGATTATTTACTGCAAACGTTGGTTTCTAGTAGCTTTGCTGATTATAACCGTTCGGATTTTGAGCATTATTACGAATCAAACGAGTCCGATAACTTAGCGCTGCAAACATCAACACAACCAGGCGAGGTTTCTGACGACTCTCATATAACCAATACTGAGAAAGAAAAAGCAGAGATGGTTGTGATATTACCGGCGCCGCCTATTTATCGAAATGGTGAAAACCTTGCGCTCGATAGTAACGATGCTGCAGCTGACGCTTCAAATGCGGATGTCACTGATATCATTGCTGAAAGCACTGATGTTATGGGCAACGCTGATATAAAGGGGTTAGAAACTAGCCCCTCAGCAACAGACGCTAGTAAAGATGCAAAAGTGAAAGAAAATACTGCTAAAAATCCTATACTCACTGACGATACCACTGCTATTAATCCTGAAGCATCACTAATCCCCAACTACCAAAGCTTTACCACAGATTTGACTGAAAAAATTAAAAAGGTTATTTGGAGAGCCGTGCCGGATAACGAAGAAGACGTCCAAAAATCTGCGGAAACTCATAACGATAATGAAATGACCGTTAATAGCGAAGGAGCTCGTAAAGCCAACGATGCGTTGCTAACTAGCAATGGTCAATCTCGAAAAACTGATAAACTCGCGACGGATAAAACTGCTAGCAAAGACGACGTTAAAGCCAACACCCAAAATGAGAGTGACGCGCCGATTGCCGCGCGTAAAGAGAATCTATTTACCAAACATATCAAAAAGTCTAAAGCCGAACCCATACGTCCGTTACCAAAATACGCCGTGCTGGCGGTTATTGATGAAGGCGAAGGCATTCCTAAAGACAAACGCGAGGAAGTATTCAGTCCATTCGTGCGCTTGCAGCAAAAGAACAAAGGCTCAGGTTTGGGATTATCCTTGGTCTCACAAATCGCTACTGCTCACCAAGGGCGTATCGTGACCGATACTATTAATGGCCACACCAGATTTTTGGTCGTTATACCCGTAAAGCAAGATCCTCATTACAACTACCACGACAATAATAATTAAGATATGGCTGTACCTCTTTTATCGTCATCCTTCTGAGTAATCACGCCCTTTGCACCCCGCCATTTACATTTTTCATATTTCTTAGAGCTAATAGCCATTATTCATAAGCAAGTCACGGATGTGCATATCCAAAACATTGCATAATATGCTATATTACTGCCCCTTATTACCATTGTTAATGGTAGCAAACATCTAGTTTTGCGCTGCCATCGGTACGTTGCAGTCTAATTTTTCTATAACCCTCATAAACCTATTGAATTTTGAGCCCTCCATGAGTGACATGATTGTCTTAAACGATGTGACCAAAAGTTTTTTAAGCGACCGATCAATCAAAGACAAAGACGGCAAGCCGCATTGGTTTACCGCTGTCGAACCGACCTCGTTGTCTGTTCAACAAGGTGAGATTTTTGGTTTGATGGGTTATTCAGGTGCTGGGAAATCGACCCTTTTGCGCTTAATTAATTTGCTCGAACGCCCAGATTCAGGTCAAGTGGTGATAGATGGGACGGATTTGACCACCTTGTCTGCCAGTGATTTGCGTATCGCTCGTCACAACATTGGTATGATTTTTCAGCAATTTAACCTCATGTCCAATCGCACCGTCTTTGATAACGTCGCATTTAACTTGATGGTTTCTGGCTATCCGCGTCGCGATATTCACAAGCGAGTGATGGATTGTCTTGAGATTGTAGACTTAACCGATCGCGCTGGTCACTATCCGGCGCAGCTGTCGGGCGGACAAAAACAGCGTGTTGGTATCGCCCGCGCGATTGCGCCCAGCCCCAAAGTATTATTGGCTGATGAGCCGACCAGCGCCCTTGATCCAGCGACGACGCGAAGTCTGCTGACTTGTCTACGTGATATTAATGAGCAACTCGGCGTCACTATTGTCATCGTGACTCATGAGATGAGCGTCATTCGTAGGCTGTGCCATCGTGCGGCGCTATTACACCAAGGGCAATTACTTGAAGTGGCAGATATTCGCGATGGTCTGATTCAGGCCACTACACCAATTGGCAAAGGCTTAGTGCACGAAGACTAATGAGGCAGGAGAAATACATATGTTAACTGGTGCTGAATTATCCGCCTCAATCGACAAGCTATTGCTGCTACGCAAAGAGATTGTAAAGGCGTTTATTGATACCTTCATTATGCTTGGTATCTCAACGACAGTCGCGATTGTAATCGGCGGACTGTTCGGAATATTCTTATTTTTGTCGAGCGATCGGCAGTTTTTGCAAAACAAAACCCTCTACGGCATACTGGGCGGCATTACCAACTTTATGCGCGCCTTCCCATTTGTGATTTTGATGATAGCCATGAGCCCATTTACTAAGGCTATCGTCGGCACAGGTATTGGCCCCATCGCTGCCTCTTTGGTACTAGCGATTGCAGGTTCATTCTACTTTGCCCGCTTGGTCGAGCAAAACTTGCGAGAAGTACCACGCGGTATCATTGAAGCGACAGAGTCTATGGGCGCTCGTCCCTTTACCATTATCAAAGTATTGCTCAATGAAGCACGCTCAGGTTTGGTGTTATCCGTGACCATCCTTTGTATCAGTCTGCTGTCTTATTCAGCGGCGGCTGGTATGATTGGTGGCGGTGGTCTGGGTGATTTGGCCATTCGTTACGGCTACTATCGTTATCAGACAGAGGTGATGATTTTTATTGTCATTATGCTATCGATTATGGTCATATCTATTCAAGCCTCTGGTAACTGGCTGGCGACGCGTTTAGACAAACGTTAAACCGCTTTAGCAAATACTTGACATTGTCAGCGACTAGGGTTATTTTTGGCAGTAATTAATCCTTGTCTCAGCTCATAAGAAAGCAGCATTACTACATTAGAATGTTGCTTTTTTAATGCTCAGACGATAACTATCTTACCCAATCCCATGTATTAATAAGGAAATTTTATGAAATTAACAGATATTAGCCGTCAACTGGCGACGGCATTTGCTGCGGTTGGCGTATCAGGCCTAGTCTTAGTTGGTTGCAACAACTCGTCAGCACCAGAAGCGACCAAAGAGCCCGTTACCGAAGGCTCAACGGCTGAAACGGCTGCTAGCGACATCGATCCTGACCATACCAAAATCGTCATCGGTACGACCGAAGGTGATTTTGCTGATATGGTACGTAACCAAGTGAAAGGCTCGCTAGAAGCGCAAGGTTACGAAGTTGAACTGATTCCTTTTACGGATTATGTACGTCCTAACTTGGCATTGGCTGAAGGCGACTTGGACATCAACATCTTTCAGCACAAGCCTTATCTAGATACTTTCAAAAAAGAAAACAACCTTGATTTGGTTGAAGTATTCCAAGTACCAACGGCGCCTCTTGGCATCTATTCAGGCAAAAAGACTAGCCTCGATGATGTATATAAAGGCATGAGCGTCTCTGCACCGAACGATCCAAGTAACTTTGCGCGTGCGTTAGTGATGATGAGCGACCTTGGCTGGCTTACTCTAAAAGACAATGTAGATCCATTGACAGCGTCAAAAGCAGACATCGCTGATAACAGTAAATACGATATCAAAATTGTTGAATTAGAAGCGGCGCAATTGCCACGCGCCCGTGATGAAGTTGACTTTGCAGTGATTAATGGTAACTATGCCACTGATTCTGGTATTAAACTGACCGAAGCGCTGTTCCAAGAGCCAAGCTTTGCTTATGTCAACTGGTCAGCGGTTAAATCTGCAGATGTAGGCAAAAAATGGGTCGAAGACGTGACGGCTGCTTATAACTCAGAAGCCTTTAAAAAGTATGCGCATGATAGCTTCCCAGGTTACAAGTACCCAAAAATTTGGGGTGAAAATGCGGCTACCGATAAGGCCGTCGCTACCACGACAGCACCTACTACCGAAGCAGCTGCTCAATAGTTGATAGCTTAGTAATTGATAGACTAATAGTTGATAACTTAGTCATTAAATTTTTAGATATTTAAAGAGTATTCATTCATATCAACGAATAGCGCTAACAAGCCGAAATATAAATACAAAGATGCCCATTACTTATAAGTAATGGGTATTTTTTATGGTCTGCATTCTATAGTCAGTGGAAAGTAGGCGTATCTAAGGTTTTTTTAGAGATTACCGTAATAATAATGGCCGGAACAAAACAAAGAATAGACAGATATACAATGCCGAAAACACCTGTCTCTGGCAGGTGCACCAAAATCAAACCCGCCAACCATGTCGCAATCATAATTGAAAAGTTAAACACACTAGATTGTACTGACGTGGCGATAGCTTTTGCCTCGGTGACCTGATGGCTAACGGCTGTTTGAAACATCGTGACCAAAGGTCCGAATGCTAAGCCCCACAGTAAAAAGGCAAAATGCGCAAACCCATTAGTCCCGCCAAAGAAGACAAACAGCAGCATCGTCATAGCACCGCAAGCCAACATTCCAACGATTAAACCCCGTAAATGGGTGTCAATAATCTTGGCCGATAGTATGACTGAGATGACAGAACCAATGCCAAAAATCAACAGCGCTAAGCTGATACCACCGACAAACTCTATGGTTTCGACCAGTAGCGTAATATAGGTGTAGGTACTGTAATGCGCGACGACTGCCAAGAAAGTGAGGGCTAAGACTATCCAGACCCCAGATATTTTTAGCACCGCTATTGGCGAATTGCTTTGCGTCAGCTTTTCACCTTTTACGGATGGTAAGAATTTCATCGCCAATAGTGCAATGACCCCACCTAGTACACCAAGCACGATAAACGATGTGCGCCACCCTACTTGCGTACCAATAAAAGTCATAATCGGTAACCCAAGACTCACGCCAAAGGTGTTACCCGCCATAATAATAGTAATCGCCTTACCCTGCATATTCTCGGGCACCAATTCAGTACCGTAGGCTGCAATCATTGGCCACATAATACCGGCGCAGATACCACCCAAAATACGCATGACCACGATGAGAGAATAAGAAGAAGTGAGGCCGACGACGATATTAGAGACAGCAAAACCTGTCAATAAAGCCATAAGGAGAATCTTTCGATTGACCCACAGCGTCATACTGATGAGTAGAATGGCAAAAATCGCTGATGCGAGCGCATAGATACCGACCAAGAATCCGACTTGGGTCTGTTCGATACCAAGACCTGCTGTCATTTGCGGCAAAATACCGGAAGGCATCAGCTCTGAGAGAATACCGATAAAAGTAACACTGGCCATGAGACTAAAGATAAACCAAGAAAGAGGATTTTGTCCGGTGCTATTGGTTTTTGCCAGACCGTCTTTTGAATGAGTGATTTCTGAAAAAATAGCCACATCCTCTCCTAGTTGAATGAAGTGTTCAGAAGATTAGGTAACCTTCCTTTATTAATAAGTCCGTCCATAAAAACCTAACCATCTCTAAAATGACGTTACAGCCTGTTTGCCCTTTGTAGGAAAGCGTCACGGGCTCTTTCACTTACCGCAATTTCTTTCTATAGTGGATAAGTCTAATAGAGACTGATACTTAATAGAAATCGTGAATATAGCATTTCTGATTGACTGCTCTATTAATAACTATAAGAGCCATTAATAAGTCAAAAAATAACAAGGATAATAATATGCATGCTAAAAAGTATAATATTCGTACTGCTGGACAAGCCAATATTCCAGTCCTCGGACTGGGCACCTGGCAGTCAACCGGTCAAGATTGTATCGATGTCGTTAGCCAAGGTCTTAAGATGGGCTACGAACATATCGATACCGCCCAAGCTTACGGTAATGAATTCGAGGTTGGTCAAGGTATTAAGCAATCGGGCGTCGCTCGTGATAAATTCTTTTTGACCACAAAGATTTTCCCTGATGATATGAAGTTTGAGCCAGAAAAACTCATGGCAGCAGCAAAACGCTCATTAGAGAATTTAGATACCGATTATGTGGATCTGCTACTCTTGCATTGGCCTGACGACCGCGTACCACTATCTGAGACAATCCCAGCACTATGTGAGTTGCAAAAGCAAGGTTTGACGCGCCATATCGGGGTTTCTAATTTTAATATTGCCAATATCATTGAAGCCAAGAAATATGCAGATGTGCCGATTGTGGTCAATCAGGTTGAGTTTCATCCCTTTATTAAGCAAAAAACCTTGCAAACTTTTTTGAACAATCACCATATTCTACTTGAAGCTTATTCGCCACTTGCACGCGGTGATGTGTTTGACAATGAGGTTATCAAAGAAATCGCTGATAAGCATAACATCACGCCTGCACAAGTATCGTTGGCTTGGATTCTGTCAGACAAGCACCGCGTTGCTATTCCAAAGACGTCTAATCCTGACCACTTACAAGGTAACTTGGATGCAATGAAGGTGCATTTGAGTGCAGAGGAACTAGAGAAAATTGGCAAACTTGCCAGTAGTGATGGACGTAAAATCGAACATCCTGATTATTCACCTGAGTGGGACGATTGATTGACGTAAAATCGTTATATACTTAATCAATTAATAATTTACTAAACAAAAAAAGCCACCGAGCAAATCGGTGGTTTTTTTATTGGTATTCGCAACCACTATTGTTGAAGCGTTTTGGTTTCATGTATCGGCTCAGCAGGGTTATATTGCTCAGAAGAAGGCACTGCGACGCTCCGATTGTTTTCTTTCATCGATTTGGCCACCTCTGGCGGCATATAGTTTTCATCATGCTTGGCCAATACTTCACCAGCCACAAAGATGTCGCCTTGCATCTTACCGGTAGCGACAACGCCTGAGTTTTCAGCAAATAAATCTGGCAAAATACCTTGATAGGTCACAGGTACGGTCGATTGAAAATCCGTGATGGCAAACTCAACGTTCAATGGATTGTCTTCGGCGCGTTGAACACTACCCGCGACTACCATACCACCAGCACGAATACGCTTGTCTTGCGGTGCCTCACCTTGCGCAATCGCGGTAGCATCAAAGTAGTAATCAGTCTGTTGCCCAATAGCATAAATAACCAACACCACGGCTATCGCTGCCCCTGCAAGCGTAAACATAACCCACATCAGTTTTTTGCGACGAACTGCGTTCATACCACTACCTCATTGATGAGTCGCTGTTTTGTAGAATATAGACAGTCTATAAAACAGAAAATATTAAAGAAACTACCATTAGAAAAACGTTCTAAAAATGTCTTTCTAATCGTACTCTTCTAATAGCTATATGGTAGCATTTTTCGCATAAATCAATAAGCCCCTAGCAACTGACGGGGTCATATCTTTACAATTGAGAGATCATAATTTTGTGAGCTAACGTTATGATATTAAAATATTTTTTACATCGGTTGCTTAGTTTTAGAATTAGGAGTTTTAGCCGTACGCTGTGCTTGCCGCGCTTGCTGAATAGTCAGCTGCTTGATTAAAGCCTGTCGTTGCCTGCGACTATAAATAACAAAAGCCAGCATCATGCCAACGGTAATGGCCCAGCATGACCAAACGAACACGCCATGCTTACCCATGGCAAGAAATTCAGATACGCTATAAAAGTAAGGCTGCATAATATTTTCCTAGCCGTTATTTGTTTTGGCGACAGTCGTTGCCGTCATTTGGCTTGCCCGCGAATATACTCTTTGACCCACGCTTTACCTTGATCACGATACAAGATAAGCGTATTGGTACGATAAATCGCTAACGTCGCGACCAATAAATAACTACCGACAATCATTAGTAATAATGGCATCCACATATCTGCAGACATTTTGGGCGCGGCGGTTAGAGTAAAGGTCGAGCCTTGATGCAAGGTGTTCCACCACTGTACCGAATACTTAATAATAGGCAAGTTTACTGCGCCAACAATAGACAAAATAGCGGCAGCTTTACCACGATTGGCAGTATGCTCAAACGCGGCAAACAGGGCCATGACGCCCGCATACAAAAATGCCAAAATGAGCATAGAGGTCAAACGCGCATCCCAAACCCAGTAAGTGCCCCACGTCGGTTTTGCCCAAATAGAACCCGTAATCAAGCTAATCACACAGAGCAAAAATCCTAGCGGAGCAAGCGCCTGCGCCACAAGACTGGCAGTCTTAATTTTCCAAACCAAAAAAATGACCCCGAGCACTGCTAAGGCAAAATAAATAGAAATGGCAATGCTAGCAGCAGGCACGTGAATAAAGATAATGCGGTAGCTATTACCTTGTAGGTAATCAGGCGGCGCAAAAGCGAGACCCCAGACACTACCGATCACAAGACAAATAGTGGCTAATATTGCCAGCCACTTGACCCAAGGCGAAAAAATGCGAAAAAACTGCTTGGTACCCACAGTGGTCAAAAAGCCCTGCCAGATGCGCTGCCACAGGCTAGGAGATGAGATGTTATTCAGGTTGGGCATGGGAATAAACCTATTGGCACAGCGTATTGGTTGTAACCGATATAGCGCATCATGGGCGCGACTACCTGTCAACCTGCCGGCGTTAAACACTGGATAGAATCTACGAGTGATTGTTTACTTAGTTAGCTGGCTATTATAGCAAAGTTGCCAGTTTTCAACATGCTGTTAATACATTGGGTTTAAACGACTGGGTGTTGATAGTACAGAAAGTCTACTGTTTAATTGAGCCATGACATTTTTAAGGTCATCGCAATCACCCATGGCATCACCAACACTGAAATAATACTACCTGCCAATAATAATGCCAGTATCGGTAAGCCATTAAGACCAGTGGCAAATAAATCCACTGCTCCTGTGGCAAAAATCAACACCGGCAATTGCATTGGTAAGGCGATCAAAGGCACTAGCACTGCACCATTCTTCAATGACAGCGTCAAACTACTTGCCACTGCTGACAGCATCAAGAGCATCGGACTGCCGGTCAAAATAGACGCCATCAATATCCACGCCTCAAACCAGCTAAGCTGAAACAAAGGCACGGCAAGTAAACTAAGCGCTGCCACAATGCCACTACTAAAAATCCAATGGATGACTAGGCGGATGAGCACCCATAACGGCAGCGACGCTTTGGCAACAACCAATTGCGCCAGTGTGCCATTATCAAGAGCGGGCTTAAATAAGCCATCAACACCCATTACTAATGACAATAGAGCAGCAATCCACACCGCTGAGACCCCAAGACGCTGTAACAGCGCAGGTTCGCTACCAACGGCTAGCGGAAACAAGGTGATAATCACTAAAAACAGTACCAAAGGGTACAACCATTGTACTGCCCCTTGCTGCTTTACGTGCCACTCGCGCCGCCATAGCTGCATAAAGCTGATAGCGCGCGCAGGTGATACGCTAACGTTTGAGCTTGTGTTAACCTTGTCTACTGGCTCGTCTATTTCTATCATTTATTCGCTCTTCCACGGATGACTGGCACACTTATACTACTTATCACACTTATGCTAACAACATTCAAACCATATAGTCGGACAAATCGAGCACTTGATTGGCGACGCCGACAGCCTGATGACTGGTCATTAATATAGCGCCGCCAGCATTAGAAAATTCGCGTAATCTGTCTTCCATCCGCGCCACCATATCGACATCAAGAGCAGTAAAAGGCTCATCAAGTAGCCATAACGGTGTCACCTCAGGGGTCAACAAGTAAAGCCGTGCAAGGGTGATACGGCGGGTTTGTCCAGCAGATAAATGGCTTGAGCTAATCGTCTCAAAGCCTTGCAGTCCAACCCAAGCTAAAGCGTCATCGATATCAGCAACACTTGGGCTGATGCCGTATAAATTCAACAGAAAGGTGAGGTTTTGTGCGACCGTCAGATTTGGATGGATACCCAACTGATGCGACACATACAAAGGCTGAATAGGTAAACTTGCAGATCCTTGATAGTAAACTTGACCTTCCAACACTGGTAATAATCCAGCCAGCTGCATCAGTAGCGTCGTTTTACCCGTACCATTAGCACCAATCAGATGACAAATACTGCCCGCCGGTAAATCGAGCGCAACGCCTTCACATAGAGGGACTTCACCGCGCTGAACGGTCAGCTCATCAAGCGTAAGTAAGGCGATATTCAGAGCTGTCATTCAAACCTCGTATTATTTATCAAGCGGCAGTCAATATTCATCACCAACAAATATCATGTTCGTGGCATAATACTTTATGCTTACCCCAACCACACAGTATAACAAATTGTCGATAACTATGACCTCAAAACCTATGCAGACTTCAAAAGATAGCCAACATTTAGGTACGCCAGCGCTGACCATTGACAGCTTAATCGAGGCACAAGTTGCCTTTATGCAGCAATGGTTACGCACGCAAGCTGAACCGCTGAGCATAGAGGCTTGGCAGTGGTTTGCTGCCCAGCCATTGAATAAATATGTCAGCGCCGATGATTTGCAACATCTGATCAACGACTGGCTACTGAACCAACCGATAACGGATGTGATACGTAAAGATATTCGCGATATCTTGCATACGATTATTTATC
Source organism: Psychrobacter sp. TB67 (assembly GCF_000511065.1). Taxonomy (NCBI): domain Bacteria; kingdom Pseudomonadati; phylum Pseudomonadota; class Gammaproteobacteria; order Moraxellales; family Moraxellaceae; genus Psychrobacter; species Psychrobacter sp. TB67. Next base: position 109,550 of record NZ_AYYA01000055.1, on the reverse strand, counting down.
ATCCGGTCAATGACAATGTGCCGTTGTCTGAGCTGGTAGATGACACTCAAGTGCAGACCTTAGCCGATTATGTGGGTAGCCATGAGCAGCAGCGTAATGTTTTGATTCATACGCTAGTCGGCAACGAGACTTTTGCAGATTTGCTGACGCAAACGCTCTATCACGCGATCAACGACTTTATGGAAACCACGCTGGATAAAGCAGGCGCTGCTGGTAAACTGATGAAATTTGGGCGCAGCTCTTTTGAAAAGGCGACCAATAGAAACCTTGATGAAAAACTGCAAACGTATTTGCACCGTAATATTAAAGACTTAGCACGTCGTGCAGAAGCCAATGCCCAAGAGCACTTATCAAATGACGAAGTCGCTCGGTTGCTAGTAAGCGGTTGGGCAAGAATCAAAGATCAGCCCATTAGCCAACTGCAAAATTATTTAACTGATGAGCCTGGCAATAGTAGTATCGATCATATTGAAGCCAGTATTCAACAGAGCTACAACCGTCTGCGTATGTCGCCTTATCTGCACAGCCTCGTGTCAGCCAGTATCGATACGTGGTATGCCAACCATCATGGCGATAGCATGGCAACGGTGGCCGCGAGTTTATATATAGATGAGCAAGCCATGACGCAATTTAGTAGTGCCCTACTGCCCATCGTATACGATGCGCTTGAAAGTCCGTGGTTGGCAGCGCATATAGGTGAGATGTTGCAAGCATTTTATGCGCAGCCCACTATCAAAGAGGGTTTGGTGTTTAATAATAACTAACTGACTGTTTTTGCTTATCGGTCATTTTTTAATATCATCCATTTATATATCAACACAATACCTATGAGTCAACGTAATAAACTCAGCTTGTGGCAAAAACTCAAACGGCTACTGACTGCTTCAGCACCGCAGTCTATTATCCATGGCGCAAAAATGCCAACACAGGCAGCAGCGGCTGACGATGATATTGATCTTGATATGATGCAGGCAGGAATCTCGAGCGCCAATACTCGTAATAGCGATGAGGCAAATACGGCTGACTCTACTGGCAGTTTGACCAGTCACCGTGATAATAATCATGATAGCGAGCGCTCGCAAGCTCAAGCGAATTTGCAAGCATCGCAGCAAGAAACCAATGAAACGCCCATCGTCGACTGTCTAAAACAGTACTTTAGTAATAATCAGTGGCAATATACCTATTATCGACCCAGAAGCAGTGACAGTCAGCAATCGCATCACTTATCCTTAAGAATGCGGCATAAACAACTGAACTGTGGCTACCTATTTCGGGTGCAAGAGAAAAACAAGCTGCTAGCGGTCTATGGAATTTTGCCATTTTTAATACCAGAGAGTCATCAAAGTGCAGCGATGTTACTGATTACTCAAATCAATTATGACATGCTGATTGGCAATCTAGAAATGGATATCAACGATGGCGAGATACGCTACAAGCATGCCATCGATGTCGAAACTATTGGTATTAATGACGAAATCATCGAACATTTACTACAAAGTGTCATTGCCATGACCACGGTAGCGAATGAGCTGTTTAGTGATTTACTCAATAACCAATATCCCGCTGAAGATATGCAAACGTTATTAACAGAGCTGCGTCAACAATCCGACTCACGCACCTTCTTTTTGCCGACTCAGTTTGTCCAATAAAGATGCTTAAGTTAAAAAGTAGTTTATTTAAGAAAATCTCTTAACTTACAAAAGCCCTTTAATTTAGAAAGTCTATTAACTTAAAAAAGCCTTTTAACTTAAAGAGTTTAGCAAAATATAAATCAGTCATTCGTCTATTTTCTACCCCTTTATCACGCTTAATAAAAAACCTTCTAAAAACACCTTATCACCTCTTAAATACCGACACACTTAAACATTATGCTAAAAATTGCTTACTCCGACGTCTTTCGTTATTCCGTACCTGACAAGCATCGTTTTCCCATGCAAAAATATACGATGATTCCTGAGCGCTTATTGGCTGAAGGCACTATCAGTACCGATAGTTTCTTTGCGCCTGCGCGATTAAGCGAAGAGGAGATTTTGACCACTCATACGGCAGACTATTGGTATAAACTTAAAACCCAAACCTTACCGCGCAAGGAAGCACGCCCTATCGGCTTTGAGATGACTGAAGCTTTAGTCGATCGTGGTCGTCATATTGCCCATGCGACTTATGAATGTGCGCTTTATGCTCAGCAATATGGCGTGGCGATGAATGTCGCCGGCGGTACGCACCATGCATTTGCCGATCATGGCGAGGGCTTTTGCGTGTTTAATGATGTTTGTATCGCGAGTAATTTATTATTAAATCGTGGACAGGCGCAAAAGATTTTGGTGGTCGATTTAGACGTCCATCAGGGCAATGGCAATGCTAGTATTATGGCAAATGAGCCACGGGTTTTTGTGTTTAGTATGCATGGCGCCAAGAACTATCCATTTCGCAAAGAACTATCTGACCTAGATATTGAACTTGCCAACGATACTGGTGATGCTGAGTATTTACAGATATTAGAGGACACGCTACCGCGCTTAATTAGCGACGTTGCACCAGATATGATCTTTTATCAGTCTGCGGTCGATGTACTGGCGACCGATAAACTGGGTAAGCTTGGATTGACACAAGCTGGTTGCAAGGCGCGTGATGAATATGTGTTACGTCAAGCAAAAGCCGCCAACATCCCCGTTGCCATCGTCATGGGTGGTGGCTATTCAGAAGATATTGAAGATGTGGTTGAAGCGCACTGTAATACTTTTCGAGTGGCGCAGCAGCTTTATTTTGGTAAGGCGGTTTAAATAGTGACTTTGTCGCATATCGATGCTTAAGACAAAATGAAAAAACGTCAGAAAGTTAGCGAGGTTTTATATGGCAAAAATATTGATTGGTATAGGCACTGTGTTCATTGTTATCGGAATCATTTGGCTGGTGTTTCCCAGTGCGTTTTCGTGGATAGGCAACATGCCAGGAGATATTAAACACAAATCAGGCAATACACGCGTGTATTTTCCGGTCGTTACCATGATAGTGATTAGCATCGTCGCTACCATCTTACTGAATTTGTTTAATCGTTAAATCACCAGCGCAAATATGAGTGACGACATGCCAAGCATACCTTTGACCTAAAATCTAAAACTTAACTAACACCGCAAACTGCTTAGATTGATAAAAATGCCGTAACTCCTTGCCAACCCACGCGCAGCCCAAGTACGGTCAAAATTAATAAAATAAGCTGACGAAAACGTGCTTGTGGTAAATAACGACGTAAGCGGATACCAACTAAAAGGGCGACAATAGATAAAACACTCAGCAAAGTAATCAGCTGCCATTCACCACTACTCAGCGCCATGATAGGCTCACGCAATACAATGATTTGGGCGATTTTACCCAAGAAATAGCACATATTGCCGACTTTGGCGACGGTGTTTTTATCATCGCTGGCAGACAGTAGATACATCATCAATATGGTCGACATTGCATTGGTCGCGCCGCCAATGATACCAGCACTCAGTCCAACGATAATCAGCACAGGCTTGGTAGCAGGTAGCCGAATTTGCTTGCCGAGTAGCGCACTGATCACATAAAAGCCAATGACAGCCGCCAATACCAATAAAATATAAGCGCTATCGACCCATAGCAAGAGCTTCGCGCCCACAATACTACCGAGCAGGCTAGTTAAAGCGAGCAGCCAATAACGCCTGCCGTAATAGATAAAGTTTTGCCAAATAGTGCGACCACCACCCGCCAGCCAAGTCATTGCATTAAGCAATAATGACGGGAATATCACCAATACAATGGCGTGTGGCAACGGATAGATGCTGGCAAGCGCAGTGGTGGTCACCAAGGTCACACCCAGACCGCTAATCCCGTGCAGCAATGATGCCAGCGCAAAAATCACAATCAGCAATAACGTCTGGGTGCTATCGCTATCTATCATATTTGCCACCAGTATTTAGTGTCTAATAGCGACATTAGCGAAAGCATAACTAGGGCGTGTCTTGTGCATTGTGACGCTGCCAGATAGCTTTACCAATAATACTGGCCAACTGCTCAGCTATTTTATCTTTGCTTGCTTTCTCTAGCGTTACTGCTTCATTCTTATAGCGCTCAGAGAAAAACACTTGCATCGCATTGTCATCACTGGCAAAACCAATATCTGCACGCGACACGTCATTACAAGCAATCAAATCTAGATCTTTAGATATCAGTTTACCGCGAGCATAGCGCTCGACATCTTGCGTTTCTGCCGCAAAGCCGACGACAAATAGCGCTGGATGGGCAAGCGAAATGGTTGCTAAAATATCAGGATTTTTGACCAAGCTCAGCGTCATGGCATCTTGGGTTTTTTTAATTTTTTGCGGGGCAGCCTCTTCAGTACGATAATCAGCAACCGCCGCCGTCGAAATAAAGACATCTGCGACTCTCACGCTATCATTGGTAACCATGGCATCAACATCGTGCTCATCGCTGCAATCACAGTCACCGTGGTGATGAGCATGATGATCTTCGTGTGAGTGTTCGTGTGAATGATCATGCTCATCTTCAGAGATATACTGTAGCGCACTATGCGTACCTTCCACACATTGCTGTGCGACAATCAGCATCTCTTGCGCGGACAACACATCAATACGGGTGACATTAAGCGGTGTGGGCAGTGCTACTTTACCACCCGCAATCAAAACCACGTCTGCACCAGCGGCCACGCAAGCACGCGCTAAAGCAAAACCCATTTTACCGGTAGAGTGATTGGACAAATAGCGTACCGGATCAATCGCTTCGACAGTTGGTCCAGCAGTAATCACCACTCTTTTACCTGCCAATAATTGCGGCGTGGTTTGCATGGCATTAAATAACAACACCTCAGCCAATAACTGCTCAGGTTCGGGCAATCGCCCTGCCCCCACATCACCGCAGGCTTGTTCACCACTGGCGGGCTGTATAATTTGGTAATTCATATCACTTAAGGTTTGGACGTTCAGATTCACCGCTGGATGCGCCCACATTTGCTGGTTCATCGCTGGAGCAATAATGACTGGTGCCGTCGTTGCTAGGCACACGGTCGTCAACAGATCGTCTGCCATGCCCATTGCCAGACGCGCCAGTGTATTGGCAGACGCTGGCGCAATGACGATTAAGTCCGCCCATTTGGCCAATTCAATATGACCCATCCCCGCCTCGGCTTGCTCATCCAGCAAAGAGGTATGCACCTCATTACCTGTCAAAGCCTGCAGCGTCAGCGGTGTGATAAAGGCCTGTGCGCCTGTGGTCATAATGACACGCACATCAAAGCCTGCCTTGATGAGCAGACGGGCAAAGATAGCGGATTTATAAGCGGCGATACCGCCGGTGATAGCGAGCACAATATTGGACATAAGCGTGGCATCAATAAAAAAGTTGAAAGATAAAATTGCGCTTATAGTAACAATTATGAGATAAGTTGGGTAAGGTTTTCCGCATTTATATCATATATCTAGCATTCATCCCCCATTAAGGAGTGACAATGGCGATTAAAGACTGGCATGAAGATGATCGACCTCGAGAAAAACTGCTGAAATTTGGCGCCGCTCACTTAACGGATGCTGAAATATTAGCGATATTCTTACGCACTGGCACCCAGTCGCAGTCGGCAATCGAGCTGGCGCGTCATTTGATCGATGAGTTCGGTAGTCTTGCCGAGCTATTGGCAGCGCCGGCACAGACCGTGCTTGCTTGTCATGGTATCGGTCCTGCCAAGTACGCACAGATACTGGCGTCGCTTGAGATGGGTACGCGTTATTTAGACAGTAAGCTAAAGACAGGGCAAGCGCTTGGGCGCTCACAAGTCGTCAAGGACTATATCAGCACCCAATTGCGCGGTGAGCATCGTGAAGTCTTTGCCGTCCTTTGCTTAGACAATGCGCTAAATCTGCTAAACTTTGAAATACTGTTTACTGGTGGCATCTCGTCGTGCTCGGTCTGTATCAAGCACGTACTCCGTCACGCGTTGAGTCACGCTGCTGGTCAATTAATCGTCGCGCACAATCATCCGCATACTGATGCGACTCCTTCAACGGCAGATAACCTATTGACCTACGAGCTAAAAAAAGCCTGTGATTTGATAGATTTATCCTTGGTAGACCACATCATCGTTGGACGTAATGAAACATTATCTTATGCCGAAAGCTGCTTAGCGCCCTTCGGTTAGTCGAAAATATAATTAGTTCTATAGTCGGTTCAAGATAATTCAGGTACAAAAAAGGCGAGTAAAGATTTATAGGCCATCATTCAAGCGAGATTAACACCGTAATGCTTTGAGAATGGAGCTCCAGTTGTGTTAAACCAATTATAGCGCTGGTTTATTGACGATATATCTAGGGCGTGTCCTCATTTTAAAAATGATCATAAAAATGAGATAAATTGCCCTCAAACGAGGAAAATAGCGCAAATAATATCGGGATATTAATCAGCAATTTGACGATGTTTGGCAAAATTTAGCCATTTTTAGCCCATGTAGATACAATCGCTTGAATTGAGGACACGCCCTAGTAGTTGATACATATTATCGACACAGAATAGCATTTTCGCTATTGATAGTTATCATTAACTATTTCATATTGGTAGCTAACTTTCGCTCAGTTATTTATATTTTGATTCATTAGTTTTTGTAGAGCATCAAACGTATATTTCTAATGGTCAGCAATGCTTGTTTTATCCTACTTTTTTTTGACTCAAGAACAGTGCTTTGAGTCGAAATGATGTTGTGATAGACGTTTATAAGTTTGTTTACCAATAGGTTTTTAGTTTTTAATAGCATGGTTATATAATTAATGACATTGTTTGTTTTAAAAGGGTTTTGATTTCCCGTTAATTGATTTAAACCCCTGATCTTAAATAAGATGCTTTCTCAATATAATTTTTTTCTGAGTTTTACCCCATTTTCCAGTTAGGTTTTACCAAGGAGACAGTCATGGCAGTTGGCTTATTTATTTTGGCAGTAATCATACAGTTAGCCACGGTTTTGGCCATATTTTTGCTGTCTTTATCGCGCGTCACTGGTAGTATAGTCGCCATTATTGCTGTGGTCGTGACCGCTATTATCAGTCCATGGTCGCTCATTTTGGGCATACCGATATTGCTATTGTGTCTGGTGCTGCTTGTCGCGCCTCTGCGTCAGTCACTGCTGACCAAGCCTGTTTACAAGGCACTTGCGGGTGCCATGCCTAGCATGAGTGATACGGAACGTGAAGCCCTAGATGCTGGTACTAGCTGGTGGGAAAAAGAGCTGTTTATGGGTGCACCGAACTGGGATACCTTTGCCAATTATCCCTATCCACAGCTCTCTGCAGAAGAACAAAGCTTTATCGATAATGAGGTAGAGACGCTGTGCGCCATGATTGATGAATGGAAAATCCATCATGATGATAAAGAGCTGTCTCCTAAAGCATGGAAATTCATTAAAGAAAACGGTTTCTTAGGATTAATCATTCCGAAAGAGTACGGAGGTCTTGAATTTACCTCTTATGCACAAAGTCGGGTGATGAGTAAAATCGCCTCACGTTCGCCGACCGCTGCTGTGACCTGTATGGTCCCGAACTCGCTCGGCCCTGGTGAGCTGCTCATGCATTATGGTACGGATGCGCAAAAACAGCGTTGGTTACCCGGTTTAGCCAAAGGCGAAGAAGTGCCTTGTTTTGGTCTGACTGGCCCCGAAGCAGGTTCTGATGCTGGCGCGATTCCTGATACTGGTGTGGTGTGCTACGGAACTCACGAAGGCAAGCAAATGCTTGGTTTGCGCATGAATTTTTCTAAGCGTTGGATTACCTTGGCCCCTATCGCTACCGTGGTTGGCTTGGCCTTCAAAATGCACGATCCTGAAGGTTTGCTTGGTGACCCCAATAAGACCGATTATGGCATTACTTGTGCGTTGGTTCCTGCCAGCCACGAAGGGGTCATCACAGGACCTCGTCATAACCCCATCGGCTCGCCATTTATGAATGGTACTGTCGATGGTACAGACGTCTTTATCCCGTTGGATTACATCATCGGTGGCGTTGAAAACGCTGGACGCGGTTGGCGCATGCTGATGGAATGTTTGGGTGTGGGCCGCGGTATCTCCTTACCAGCGTTATCTACCTCAGCCAGTGAGATGACTTATCTGTCTGTTGGCGCGTTTGCCAAGGTTCGTGAACAGTTCAAAATCTCAGTCGGTAAATTTGAAGGCGTGCAAGACGCTACGAGTCGTATGGCCAGTAATACTTATATGCTAGAAGCCTTTCGCCACTTAGTTACCTGTGGTCTTAACCAAGGTGGTACGCCATCAGTAATGACTGCAATGGCAAAATACTATGCGACAGAAACCATGCGTAGTGTGGTCAATGATGGTATGGATGTCGTTGGTGGGCGTGCTGTGCAGATGGGTCCACGTAACTTTTTGGCCATTCCTTATCAGTCCATTCCGGTATCTATTACCGTAGAAGGCGCGAACATATTGACGCGTTCATTGATGATATTTGGTCAAGGGGCTATGCGTTGTCACCCGTATCTATTTGACGAATTACAACTTCTACAGAGCGAAGACAAAGAATCGGCGCTCAAAGAATTTGATACGTTGTTCTTTAAACATTTAGGCTATACCTTTAATCGCGGGGCAAAAGCCTTTATCGCAGGTTATGTCGGTGGTAGCAACGATGCGCCAAGCTTTGTCGATGACTTTACTCGCCCTTATTACAAACATATCAACCGCTTAAGTGCCAGCTTTGCCTTAACAGCAGATATGGCATTAGGATTATTGGCAGGTGACTTGAAGCGCAAAGAGATGCTCTCTGGCCGTTTGGCAGATATTCATGGTCATTTATTCATTGCGACGGCTATCTTGCAGTTTTATGAGCATGGCAGCAAATCAGAAGCCGAACGTTTACATGCCGAGGTCGCGCTACAGAATAGCCTCTATACCATTCAAGAAGCCTTTGTTTCTTTCTTTGCCAACTTCCCGAATCGTATGGCGGCTGGTGTTGTGAGCTTTGTGACATTCCCAAGTGGTCGTATCTTTACCCCAGCGAGCGATGAGTTAAAAACCAAACTGGGTGATGTCTTTATGGATGATCATGAAGCCAACCCGTTCCGTGATTACCTCAAAACCATGGTCTATTATAATACCTTACCTGATGATGTCAGCGGTCGTATGGAGCACGCTTATCAGACGCTACTTGAAGTCGAACCATTGTGGCAGAAGTTCAAAAAAGCGGAGCATAAAGACAGCTTCGAAGGCTTGACGTTCGAAGATCATGTGGTCAATGCTAGTCAAAGCGGTGATATCACTGAAGAAGAAGCGGAGCAACTGATTAGATATAATGGTCTACGCTTCGATTCATTATTGACAGATGTGTTCGATGAGCATCTTGAGGTAGCACAAGAGCGTGAAAACCCTCATAGCTTAGAAAATGCTGTGCACAAGCTGACTGATTATGCGCAACTAAAAAATGATGCCCAAGCAAGAAATGGCACAGCGACCAATAATACGGTTGCAGCGGCGGATACTCAAGAGCAAACGGGCGATGCCAATCCTGATCACGGCTATGAAAGTGATGGCGATGTAAAAATGGTAGATGAGCAAAATACTGTCGAAGAAATACGCGGGCAAGCGGATTTTGATGAGTCTAATCCAGAGGCAGAAGCGCTAGATCCTCGTTATCGTGACGCCGAGTCGACTCTGAATCAGCGTATGAGCTACAATCATAGCCTTGATAAAGCAGACTCTGATTTGCCTAATCATTCAGACTTAACCTCGACCGAGACAATAGCCGAAAGAGCCGAGGAAGCCAAGGACAGTAAATGGCAAGATGGTCTCCGTCGTGATGAAAACGATAAAGCTTAAATGGTAATCAAAGAGACTTATGTTTAAAGGGGCTTATGTTTAAAAAGACTAAGGTTGAAAAAAACTAAGGCCCAAAGAAACTAATGGGCGCTAAACGTCACTTAAAAATACTGACAAGCAACTATTTATAATCAGTATGGCTTATACCTACTAATCTCACTTAACCTTGAACGTTAAATTGCTATTTAAATCAACCATATCACTTAAAAAAGCGAGACTGTCTACTTCAGACGGTCTCGCTTTTTTTACCTCAAATAATGGCCAATTATATTCATAAAAATCCATACAAATCTTCTTAACTTTGCGTCTTTTTGAGCACAAAAGAATAAATGGAACGGAAAAAATCGCTAATGTCACGTTATTTAAATCATAAAAAAATCTTGCAGTACCCTTAACAATTATTTTATATTGTCAAAAAGTCTGACACCAAGTAACAAATTAATATAGACGTAACAATATCAGGCGTTGAGACAACAATCATAAATGTATTGATTTATTGCCGTACTGACTACTGAGCGTTGCATATAAAAGGATAGAGGTTATGTGGAAAAATATGGGACTAACGGGCAAGATTATTGTTGCCATGATACTCGGTATCGTACTGGGTTTACTTATAAACTATTCAGGGCTAAACGCTGAAGGCAGTTTTGTTAATACGTACATTACCAATGGCTTCCTTGCCATTATCGGTAAACTGTTCGTGAATTCGCTCAAAATGTTGGTTGTACCTTTGGTGTTAATCTCACTGATTTGCGGAGTTTGCGGGATTGGTGACATCCGTTTGCTGGGTCGTATTGGTACCAAAACCTTTATGATCTATATGATGACGACAGCATTAGCCATTGCGACAGCCATTGGGCTGGGTATCGTATTTGGCATTGGTAAAGGCATGAATGTCGAGACCGCAGCAGAATTTGAAGCAGCCTCTGCGCCACCTCTGCTTGATGTATTCTCCAATATTATCCCATCTAACCCCATCAGTGCGATGGCAAATGGCGATATGCTATCCATCATCTTTTTTGCCGTCCTAATCGGTATTAGTATCTTAATGGTTGGTAAGCCTGCTAAAGGGTTGGTAAAAAGTTTAGAATTGATCAACGAAGTCATCTTGAAGATGGTGACTATCATTATGAATCTTGCACCATATGGTGTCTTTGCGCTATTGACCAAAGCCATGGCTGAGCTCGGCTTAGACTTAATTTGGTCATTGCTTGGTTACGTTGCGGTATTGGTTGGCTCACTGGCTTTCCATTTCTTTATTACCATGATGATTGTCCTCAAGTTATTTTCAGGCTTATCGGTCAAAACCTTTTTGGCAAAAATGCGCGAAGTTCAGATTTTTGCGTTTAGTACCTCAAGCTCGAATGCGACGATTCCGATTACCTTACGTACTGTGACCAAGCGTATGGGGGTTAATAACTCTGTCGCGTCGTTTACCGTTCCTTTTGGCGCTACCATCAACATGGATGGTACGGCTATCATGCAAGGAACGGCGACCATTTTCATTGCCAATATTTATGGTATTGATTTGGGTGTGACCGAATATCTGACAGTTATCTTAATGTCAGTATTGGCCTCGATCGGTACGGCTGGCGTACCGGGTGTTGGCTTGATTATGCTGTCCATGGTATTTGCTCAGGTGGGCTTACCTATCGAAGGTATTGGTCTTATCTTAGGCGTGGATCGTATTCTTGATATGCTTCGTACCGCAGTGAACGTCGGCGGTGATGCAGCGGTGACCGCTATTGTAGCAAAGTCAGAAAACAAAATGGACGTTGCAATTTATAACGATCCTGATGCGGGTGCCAAAGACGTGTTTGATGGTCATATCGATGAAGACAACGAGCGCGAGTTCTCAAATGTCTTTAGCGATGGCATTATGGGTAGTGAATACGATGACGTCGATCGTCGCTAACCATAATTAACCATAGTCAATCTCATAACAATTGGATAAGGTGTCAGGCTCGCTTAGTCTACTACTTGTAGTACTTTCACCCACCTTCCTTGTATCTACATCAGATTGAACCGACTCTATAAAATTTGAATGCTTATTCAAATAAAAAACCTCAGTCAAATTGGCTGAGGTTTTTTTTGGTATAGTCTAAAGCATGTTTACATCAAGGAAACTAGCCAAGTACGTATTTGGTTACCATGGCTAAGCAGACCAACACAATCATCGGACGAATCAGCTTACTACCGCCTTTGACGACCATATGCGAGCCAAAATAAGCGCCGATCGTCTGTCCCACCATCATTGCCAGCCCTACTTTCCACAAGACATTGCCGCCCAAAATAAAGAAAATCAGCGAGCCAATATTGGTCGATAAGTTCAAAACTTTCGCCGCGCCTGTTGCTTCGATGATCTGACGCCCACGCAGTGCTACATTACCTAACGCAAAGAACATGCCGGTGCCCGGACCGATATAACCATCGTAAAAACCAATTAAGGGTGCAACGACTTTTTGCCATTTGCCTTCTGAGATGCGCGGTGCCGCTTCTACTTCGCCAAGCCTAGGTGCAAACAAGGTATAGATACCGATCGCGGCAATTAAGAAAGGAATGAGCTTTTCGAGCAAGTCAGGCGGTGACATCTGTACGGCGATAGTCCCAATAACCGAACCGATAAAAGCCGCAATAATGGCGACTTTGATACGTTGAGGCTTGACGACCCCTTTTCTAATCATGGTGATGGACGCAGCCAATGCGCCTGAAGCCGCTTGTAGCTTATTGGTACCTAGCGTGAGCACTGGCGGAATATTCGCCAGTAGCATGGCTGGGATAGTCAATAAGCCACCGCCACCTGCGATAGCATCAATAAAGCCTGCCAACGCTGCCACAGCAGTGAGCATTAAAATAATCTCTAACGAGAGGGATAAGTCCATGACGCCGACCTTCAACATTGAGGATAAAAAGAGAAACAAACTTTAGAAAACAATCTGTAGAAAACAACCCTAAAAATAAAAGTGAAATCGAGAGTAAGAACACCGCAATCAAACAGGCAAAAAGCGCCTAAATAACCGCGTGCGCAAGAGCATCTGTGTGCACGTAATGCCACTCATTATAGAGATAAAAGACTAAAAAAAGCCAAAAACGTAACAAAGTCTGCTAGATTTGTCTAACAGGTTACTGAAATCTTTAAGAATAATATTTTATTGACAGCAGATTTTATAGCTTATTTCCGTCCTGCCTTTCACCATATTGCTGTTATTCCACTGTCATTTCGCTATTATTGCGAGCGTAAGATAGTTTTATGGTTTCAGTTTGACGGATTTTGTTGTCTATCTGAATGAGATTATGAGAAACTGTTAGCATCTAGCTGCGCCAGCGTCAAAGTTGCCAGTATAGACACTTGAGGTTATTGAATTATTTAGCAAATTGTATTTAGTAAATGAGGATGATATGGCAATAAAAAGAATCAAAGCATTTTTCGAATTTGAGGCAGCAGGCGGTATCGTCTTAGCATTGGCTGCCATTGCTGCAATGATCATTGCCAATACACCTCTCAACGTTTGGTACGAGGCTTTTATTCACGCCCCCGTATCCATTCGCATTGGCGACTTTGGCATTGCTAAGGATGCGCATCATTGGATCAACGATGGTCTGATGGCGATTTTCTTTTTCTTAGTCGGGCTTGAGCTCAAGCGTGAAGTCTTGATTGGTGAACTCTCTAACGTTAAGCAAATTATCCTGCCCGCTGGAGCGGCGCTGGGCGGCATGATTATGCCCGCCATTGTCTATCTGCTCTTTAACTATAATGAACCTGATTTTTGGAAAGGCTGGGCAATCCCTGCCGCGACGGACATTGCTTTTGCTTTGGGTATCTTAAGTCTTTTGGGCAATCGCGTTCCTAACTCATTAAAAGTGTTCTTGGTCTCTATTGCTATTTTTGATGATATTGGCGCCATTTTAATCATCGCTTTATTTTATACCAGTGACTTGTCATTGGGCTCTTTAGCCGTCGCTGGTTTATGCCTGCCGTTTTTATACCTCCTCAATCGTCGCAACGTGACGAGCATCACCCCATATCTACTCATCGGTGTGATTATGTGGATTGCGGTACTCAAATCTGGTATTCATGCGACGTTGGCAGGTGTAGTGTTGGCTCTATTTATTCCAATGTTTGATCGTACTGATCCTGAGCATTCGCCATTAGAAGAGCTGGAGCATGATCTACAAAATACCGTCTCTTTTGGTATCTTGCCGTTGTTTGCCTTTGCCAACGCGGGTATCTCGCTGAAGGGTGCAGGCTTCGCTGAACTGTTCCACTCGGTACCGCTGGGTATCGCTGCTGGTCTCTTCATCGGTAAGCAGTTAGGAGTTATGATTATGTGCTGGTTAATCTTTAAACTTGGCATCTCAACCATGCCACGAGGCATGAACTTTAAACAAATCTATGGTGCCGCCTTACTATGTGGGGTTGGTTTTACCATGAGTTTATTCATCGGTGGCTTAGCATTCGCAGGCGACACTCCATTATTTGATGAGCGTTTAGGTATTATCATGGGGTCAATTGTTTCTGGTATCGCCGGTTACATGATGCTCAAAGCAACGCTAAAAGAAGACATCAACAGCACTTCGGTAGATTTGACCCGTCATTAATACGATTGACGGGCAATAAGGGAATCGATAAGTAACAGATGCAAGCGATAGAGGATGGGTGTAGAGACAAATATGGACAAAAAGTACAATGGTTTGAATTCAGACACCCATCGTCAGTCGGCATCTTCTTACCAGCGTCATGGTCGTACTACTGCTATCGACGATCATAGCGACTTACAGGTTTTAAAGCGCATCAAGCGTTATTTATTACCAAAGGACTTTGTAATCTCGCAAGATTTATTAGACGAGATAGTGGCAGGCTACGATATTGGCGATCCGTTGGCAGATACTTTAGCCGCTGATGGCATTCGTTTTGCCAAACCTTTACAGCAATTCATTATTAATGATCGCAGTGCAAAATTTGATACCAATCTGATAGATAACCCTGCGTTTAACGCCTTAACTGAGCAATTCAGTGGCCATCCTGCTTGGTTCGATCCCAAGCTTGCGCACATTGGGGCAGTCGCCTATCGCCGTTATCCATTGATGCTGATTTGGCTATTACGCAACGTCGCGCTGATGGCAGGCTATAGTATCCCTGCCCTCTCCTTGCCACTCATTCAGACCGGCGCTTTGATGCACGATGCGCTGCCGCGTTTGATGCGTACCTATGCTTATATCTTAGCCGTCTCTGAACATCCACAAGTCACTGCGCACATAGCTAACGGCCGCAAGCCTATCGACCAAGTACTAGCGATTGGCTCTGAAGGCTGGCGGCAATCTATTCAGGTGCGGCAAATTCATACATTGGTACGGCAGAATTTATTAAAAGGTAAAGGCAATGCTGCTAAGGGCGTCATACCGAGTGCCGATCAGCATCATAACCCCGATGGCAGCTGGAATACGATTTATTGGGGTCTGCCCATCAACCAGACCGATATGATCGCCACCCATTTGCAGTTTTCGTTGTTGATAATGCGCGGCCTACGACTACTGGGCGCACGCATCAGTCCCGAGGAGGCGGAAGGTATTTTACATTTATGGAATCTTGCGAGTTACTGGATGGGGGTGGATTTAGAGCGCTTGCCAACAGATGAAGCAGCGTGCTGGGAGTGGTTATATACCTATTTATCCATTCAACAGCTTGACTTTAAGATGGGACAACCACTAGCAAAAGCCTTGCACGATTTGCCTCGTCAGCTGATGGGTGAAGACAATCGTCGCGGGCGCTTCGTCGAGATGGTCAATGCCAGCGTGACTCGCACTCTAGTCGGCGATGATATCGGTGATGGCTTAGATTTGCCCAAATCAAAGATACGCTTTGGCGTCTTATCTTCGGTGCCGATTCTCTTTGCTCTTGACACTGCCAGACAGCACAATCAAGCCGTAGCGCATAAGTTAGAAGCCTTCCGTGCCAAACGCCAAGACAATATGAATTGGTGGCTTAAGAAAAACGATGACTATTATAAGTAGTCATTAGAATAGGTGAAAGCATTATCAATCGCCTCGACACTCATTATAATCAATCTATAACGGATAGGTTTACTCATGGTTTTGGGTGAGAAGTTATCAGCCGCTCATTCTTACTGCCTTACGTTTTGCGCTTGTTCATTTTGGATACGGTAGTACCATTCCAATTGTCGATCAAACCCCGTTTCTAACAAACTGGCGATGACGCGTCCTGTCAACCCCCAAACCGTCTCACCATCCACTTGCCAGCTGGGCGTAAGGATGGTCGCAGTCTCCTCTTGCATCGTATACTCTATCGCATACTCTACTGTCGGCTGTGTGAGCAGCGCTTCAAAATCTGCCCAAAAGATGCGCGATATCTCACCCATCTCAGGCACCAATACCAGACCCGGCGCAATGAGCGCCACAATAGGACGGACACTCATGCCGCTTTTGGAGGTTTGGATAGGCAGTTGACCGAGCAGCTGGACTTTGTTTGGTGGTAGCGCCGTCTCCTCGCAAGCTTCACGCAGCGCGGTGATGACGTTATTGCCATCGCCTATTTCATACTTGCCACCAGCACAGGATACTTCGCCAGCGTGACTGTTCATATGAGCTGCACGGCGCGTCAATAGCAGCTTAGGATGACGCTCATGAGTGATAGCAACCAAGACTGAGGCATCAGCTATCGGTGTCTGATACAGGCTGTCTAAGATACGAGCACTGCGCGAGGTATTTTGAGAGTTGTACATCGCTGGACTGGTCACCGCGTTTAAAGTTTCATGCTGCACCCGTTCTGCCAACTGTCTCAGCGTCGGATGACGAATAAAAGTGGGTACAGCGACTGACAATTCACTAAAAGGTGCAGACTGCTTGGGGGTTGCCATTATAATTGCCTTGTATTTTTATCGGTATAAAGCCTTGTCACCATATCCTAAAATCGCTACGGTACTGCTGATATCGATATTACTTCTCACTGACTATATTTGACGATGTTTAGCAAAATTTAGCCATTTTTAGCCCATTTAGGTACAATCGCTTGAATTGAGGACACGCCCTAACTAAAAACCTAAAATAATCTCTGAATCTAGATTAGCGCAATCGCCTGTCAACTGCATGCTATTTATGTGACTGCTTATTTGTATCATCAGAATTGCTTGAGGCCGTTTGGTTAATAGAATTATGCAATGTCACTACAAGTGAAATGATGCGTTACTGTTATCATCATTCTGTGCCACGAAAATGTGTGCTATCTTAAGGTAATAACGATTATTTATAGCACTCTTGTGGAATGACGCTTAACCTTGAGTATAATCAATCCACCATGATATCGATACAAACAAACTGAGTGCTAGCAATTACATTACACCCCCATCCTTTCTCATCATAATAACAAGGCAGTTTATATGCGCTATTGTCTACAATGTGGCCACGAGGCTGAACGTAAAATACCGGCCACTGATAATATACCGCGTTTGGTCTGCCCGAATTGCGGCTACATTCACTACGAAAACCCAAAAGTCATCTGTGGCTCATTGGTCGTGCATAAGCAACGTGTGCTGCTATGTCGCCGCGCAATTGAGCCACAATATGGCTTATGGACGCTGCCCGCAGGCTTTATGGAAAATGGTGAAACAATGGCGGAAGGTGCTGCGCGTGAGAGCTTTGAAGAAGCGGAAGCGGTGGTCACCAATCCGCACTTATATTGTTTATATGACATCCCTGATATCGGGCAAATCTATAGCATCTATATCACCGAGTTAAAAGACGGCGCTTACGGTATTGGCTCTGAAAGTCTGGACTGCGCTTTGTTCGCCGAAGAAGACATTCCGTGGGATAAGCTTGCCTTTGAAGCCGTGCGCCGCACTTTAAAAAGTTATTTTGCCGACCGTCAGCAATACGATAACCATGAGAACTTTCCCATTCATCAAGAGTTGATTGGCAAAGACCAAGCCATTAAGCGTTATTAATACAGCTTTTAAAAATACTTACCGGCAATAAAAACCGCCGCTTTCAATATAAATATTGAAGGCGGCGGTTTTTTTATACAGTCAATAATTTGCTATGACTGATTTCACGATAAGTCAAAAACTAGCTTTTAATCTTACAAACCTTAAAGCCAAGCTCTTTCACTTGCTCTTCTTTATCATAAGGTGCTAATACTGCACGAACATGATCCTTTCCTTGCAAATATTGCTTAGCCACACGTTGTATGTCAGCAACTGTCACGGCCAATATGGCTGCACGCATTTTACGTTGCCAGTCTGCACCGCGATTATGCAAATCAGCAAAACAAGCTTTGATAGCTTCACCTGCTGGAGAGCCTGGTTTATCCATACCTGAGATAATACCTAAGATGGCTTCTTCCAACTGCTCATCGGTTTGCGGCTCATTTAATAACCATTCGATACTGGCATCAAAATGCGCAAAGGTTTCAGCACACTGCGGATCGCGGTAGCTAAAGAACTTAAAGGCGCAAGCATTGGCATCGTAGCCTGCACCGCCACCATAAGCACCGCCGCGCTCACGGATAGCACTATGCAAGTAACCATTACGCAGATAAGGCGCTAATACCATCAAGGCAGCGGTATCAGGATGGTCGGCTGCTGGCACGGTATATGCGCTAGCATTATGATAGACGTTGGTCGGAACTAGCCACGCCAAATCTTCAACATCGAGCGCCACACCACTTTCTAGTGCTTTGACCGCGTCTGTCTCGCCATTTAACGCCGCATCAAGTTGCAACTCGGCAAACTCGCTTGGGATATTGTCTTCAATACCCGCATCAGAGTTTGTGATTTTTTCCGCAATCTTTGGCGCTTGGCTGTCTTTCCAGCTATCAACGATTAAGTTACTTAAGCGTTCGGTTTGCTCGGCTTCACAGATAATAACGGCGTGCTTAGGTAAACTGATTAAACGTTGATGTAAATCCATCAAGCTGGTTGCCAATTTATCCCACTGTGCATCATCAGTACTGGCATGGGTTAAGAAGTCTTTTAGCGCGTTTAGTGCTGGCAGACCGCTGCGCACATATTCTAACTGTGCTTGGCGACTCATGCCGCGACTGGCAGTTTGCATCGCATAAGAATGCCCTGAACCGGCAAGGTTTGATTGCCAACCTGCTTGACGCTGCTGCAAAATCTCTTTAATACGGTCATGCTCACTAAAGACGCTGTGCTCCATGACTTCTTTTAGCAAGTCAATGGCCTCAGGCTTGCGATTCAACGCGCGCGTTGCCACAACAAAATAGCTGCTAATCGCTTGGCTGTCATCGATATTAGTGCGCTGACTGATACGTGCCGTCACCCCTGATGAATGCGCCGCTTGCTTGGCTTGCATTTCATGAGCGCTTAGCGAATCGGTACCGAGCTCAGATAATAAGCTTAAGTAAATAGGCAACAATGGATGATTAATCACTTCATTAACCGGTAGCACGCTGGTATCCTGATTACCAATCGCATCGGTCAACGGCACAATCACTTGATAATAATACAAGCCATTGGTACCCGCTTCATATTCAAATAAGGTGCTCTCTTGCCCGCTTAAATTCACTTGTTTTTGCGTGCCTTGCTTAAAGCTGATATCGGTCGGGACATCTTCTAAGCCAACTTTTGGCAATAGGCTTAAATCATCAGGTGCTGCTTGGCGCGCTGCCAAATCTAAAGCCTGTTGTTTTAAGATAGCTTTATCATCAGCGGTCAAATCCATCGCAATGGTATCAAGACGGGTTTGCTCAGCTGCTGCAAGGCGGGCAGTTTTTTCGCTGTCAGGCGTCATAGTGACACGGACACGATGCTGATTATCGAGTAAATGAGTCTTGATTAAATTCGGTAACCACTGCGCATCTTTTACTTGCTCACGTAGCCACTGCAAATGCTCGTCAACTTCCCAGACGTCGATAGGGTTGCCATCATGAATCGCCGTGCTAAAGCCTTCTAGCATGAGATTCAAACCATACGGCATGCTATCACCACCGATATGGCGCTGATCAATCTCAATTTGATGCAAAATGGTTTCAATGGTTTCATCATCAATCGGTTTGCTCGCGACCTGTTTAAGCAAATCAATAATCCCCTGCTCTACCGCTTCGGCATGCTCAGGGTTTGAACCACGCAGACCGGTATAAAAGACCATTTCATAATGACTGTCGTCGAGTCCCAATAGCGGACTTGGCGCTTTACCAAGTGGATGGCTATCCAAATACGCGCGCAATGGCGAGCCAGCATGCTCAACCAGTACGCCCTCTAGTAGACGCAGTGCTAAACGCTGCTTTGGATCGGTAATTGATGGCAATAACCACGCCACCACATGATGGGTTTGGTCAGGACCGGCTTCGTCAGCGGTATAAGTATCGACCGCGCTAATCGGTGCAGACAGACGTTTTTCTGGACGCGATACATGTTTTTTGCCGGCTTCAAATTGAATCAAGGCATCTTCATGAATTTTCGCTTGCGTTTGGGCAACTGGAATATTACCAAAGCTCATAATCACACTGTTTGATGGGTGATTATGGCTTTGATGAAATTCAACCAGCTCATGATGGGTCAAGTCAGGAATATCAGCAGGATCGCCGCCTGAATTATAATGATAGGTCGTCGTTGGGAACAAATGATGGGCGACCGTATGATAGAGCTGGTCAATCTCACCACTCATCGCGCCTTTCATCTCATTAAAGACGATACCTTTAAACTGCGGCTTATCATTTTCGTCTAACTCGACACGAATGCCTTCTTGGGCAAAATCAAGCGGATGAATATTAGGGAAAAATGACGCATCAAGATAAACGGCAAGTAAGTTAAAGTAGTCGTTCTTATTTTGCGTGGCATACGGATACGCCGTCCAATCGGCAGCCGTCATCGCATTCATAAACGTGTTCAATGAGCGTTTAATCATCGAAAAAAATGGGTCACGGACAGGGAATTTCTCAGAGCCACATAAAGCCACGTGCTCTAAAATATGCGCCTCACCTTTTGAATCCATTGGCTGAGTGCGAAAGCCGACCAAAAAGGCATTTTCATCACTCGGGTGTGCCAAATGGTAATGCATGGCCCCAGTCTTAACATGCTGACTGATCAGCACATCCATCGATAGCGCCTCAATGTGGCGATGCTCAATCAGCTCAAACGCTGGATGTAGCGTTAAATCTACAGTAAATGGCGTGTCAGTCATAGTTGTCCTTATAGCTTATTAGGTAAATAGCACCCTGCAATTCAGGGTAAATAGAATGGTCAAAAGGTGTGATGTATTGGTTTTTATAGTGGCAAACGCTAGTCATGAAAACAATTGGTCTAGCGCTAATAGATGGGGTTGGCAGATTGAGAAGTCAAGACAGTGACAGCAGAAAGAACAGTGCTGATACTACAACTAGGAAGCACGACACCGCAACCGTTTAAAAGTACGCCGACATTACTTAACAGCAGCCATCAGTAGTGCTATAGTTAAGACTACTTGCTACGAGGAGCACCTCATGAGTTACCAACATATTTTACTGGTCACCGACTTGTTATCTGATGCCGACACAGTGGCACAAAAAGCCAAACAGATCGTCGATAACCGCCCCGGTTCTAAGCTATCTGTACTGCACATTGTCAAAGACACCATGGTCGGTTTTGGTTATGAGTTGGTGCCCGCATCAAGCTTATATGACCAGATTGACGATGAGCGCTGCCAAGAGGCACGAGCCAAATTGGCACAATTCTTAGAGCGCAATGGCTTAACTGCCGTTAATGCCGAGGTAACCACCGCCATCTCTAGTAGCGAAGGTATCGTCAACTATTGCCATAAGCATGACGTTGATCTTCTGGTCATCGGTCGCCATGAGCGTCATGGTATCGTCGCATGGCTCAGCGGTGCCACAGCAGATAATATTTTGCCAAACGTCCCCTGTGACAGTTTAGTCGTTAGACTTGACAAGCCCGTATCAAAACGCAGCTAACCTGAACCCAAATATCGTTTTGATAAATGGTTTGTATAAGTTGATAAAAAGCGCATCGGTGAGCAATCTACGGGGCGCTTTTTTTAGCTCATTCATTTTAGCCCTAACTTATTTATTATCCTATTCAATAATATCAATAAAGGTCTGCCAAATCGGGCTTTGATGGCGGGCTTTGTGCCAAACTAGCCACCATGTGCGTGACAAATCGATACCGGCTATTTTTACTTGTACCAACTTCCCTGCTGCTAGCTCTGCCTCGATAACGTGTTGTGACAGACAGCCAAGCCCAATATCGGCACTAACCATACGCTTGATGGCCTCTGACTGTTGAATAGCCATGACCACTTTTGGATCGGGTAAGTGCTTTAGTAACTGCTCATCGATAATCTGCCGTGTCCCCGAACCTGCCTCCCTTACCAATAAAGGTAGCTGTGCCAATTGCTCGATCGTCAACAAATAACAATGCTCGTCCTTGTCATAGTTGACCAATCCTGCCAACCATTTGCTATGGTGTTTAGCAAATACCATCAAGGTATCGGTGCGCCACTCTCGCTGCTCGATGACTTTTATATCAGTCGGACGCGGCATGCCTTCGACCACAGCAATATCGATGTTTAATTGCTCAACCTCGCTGACCACCTCTTGCGTATTAGCAATGTAGACATCGACATTGGCATCCGGTAGCACCTCATATAGCTTGGCAAGTAGCGGCGGCAATACATAGTTGCCGATGGTGGTACTCGCACCAATATGAATCTGTCCTGCTTGATATTTATGATAATGCTCTAGCGTTAATGATTGCCCCAAGATCGCTTGCGCTTGTACATACACGGGATGGGCGTTGGGATGTTGGTTAAGCCTGCGCCCGACCCGTTCAAACAAGGGCATTTGCAACCTTGACTCGAGCTCAGTCAACGCGCTACTCACCGCAGACTGTGATAGATGCATCTCTTCACTGGCACGGCTGGTGCTACCTGTCTGATAAATACTAACAAATACCGCCAATTGCTTGAGGGTAATTTTCGGTAGCGTCTGCATGGGCTTTTTCATAATCTTTCTAACATCCTATACAAACTATAAATTTAAAAAATCACTTAATATTAAAAACCAATTATTAACCTACTTTTTCGATAGCTTGTATCTTATTAATCTGTTTTTATTATAAATCAGCTTGGCTTATACTGTCTATTCATAAGCTTATGCTTATTTTGATTATCAATAATAGGATGCGTACGCTATGCACGCTTTTGCCCAATCAGTGAATCATTATGTTCCAAACAACCGACATTTGGCAGGGTTGTTTGTCGTGCTGAGCGGTAGTGTATTTTGTCTATGGTTAAATACGAGTCTGGCGACGTGGTCGAACGGACGCATCGTTGGTTTGTCTTCCTTAACATTGGCCATTTTGCTTGGTATGCTATTGGGCAATACCATTTATCCTCATTTAGCTGAGCGCTTGAATGCGGGAGTATGCTTTGCCAAAGGGCAAATTCTACGCCTCGCTATTATGTTTTATGGCTTTAAGTTGACGATGACCCAAGTGGCCAGTGTCGGTATGCCAGCGGTGATGGCTGATGCCTTGGTGCTAACATCGACATTTTTGCTCACTTATTGGCTGGGTACAAAATGGTTAAAGATCGATCAGCAAACCACTTTATTGATTGGCTCAGGTGCTAGTATCTGCGGAGCCGCGGCGGTGATTGCAGCTGAACCAGTTGTCAAAGCTGAAGCCCATAAAGTAACGATTGCTATCGCGACGGTGGTAGTCTTTGGCACGATTGCCATGCTGCTCTACCCTTTCCTCTATCATCTTGGCTGGTTACAACCTTGGCTGAGTGCCCAACAATACGGTATCTATACCGGCTCAACCATTCATGAGGTGGCACAAGTCGTGGTAGCCGGTAATGCGATCAGTACTGACGTTGGTAATACTGCGGTGGTTTCCAAAATGATTCGGGTGATGATGCTTGCGCCATTCTTACTGGTACTATCTTTTGCCTTAACCAAAGGCGCGGGCAAAAATCCTGAAAAACAAACCCTACTTATGCGTGCCAAACAGGTCAAAGTACCTTGGTTCGCTTTTATTTTTATTCTTATTGTGGTATTGCACACGTGGGTGCCAATGACTCAGAATTTTGAGCGTAGTATGGTTATGCTAGATGACGTCTTGCTGACCATGGCTATGTTTGCATTGGGACTCACCACCCACCTAGGCGCTATCAAGCAAGCTGGCGTAAAACCTCTTATCTTGGGTGCCATTATGTTTGCTTGGCTTATTCTTGGCGGCGGACTTATTAATATAGGGATTGCTTCACTCTAAAACAGTTACTGACTAAACACCAAAACCAAAAATGCCTACGACTATCATCACAATCGTAGGCATTTTTACTCTAAAACCTTGCTTAATGTCTTATTATCAAAGCATTTATCATAAGTCATAGGCGATAAACATAAACAATAGACGAAAAAAAACGAACCCGAAGGTTCGCTTTTTTTTCATCTTGCTCTAGTTGTCTATAAAGACAAATTAGATAGCAACGATGTTATGGGCTTGTGGGCCTTTTTGACCTTGAGTTACAGTGAACTCAACTTCTTGGCCTTCAGCCAAAGTTTTAAAACCTGAACCAGTGATTTCGCTGTAATGAGCAAAAACGTCTGCGCCAGTTTCTGGAGCGATAAAACCAAAGCCTTTAGCTTCGTTGAACCACTTAACTGTACCTTTTTGAGTATCTGACATATTGATAATCCTACTTTTTAATTTATTAATGGCCTAGTGACCGGTAACGCTTGCAAATAGCTACTGAACGATAAATATTAAAACGAAGGATTATAACTAATACTACGAGGTAATGATTTGGTGCAGAACTGCTCTTAAGCTTGGGCGTATTATAAGGGGTACATTCTAGTAGCGCAAGCCTTATCTGACATTTCGTGTAACTAAAGGTCGTTTTTTTCTATTTTTAGCCTTAATTTTATAGCTTTTTAGGCGTTTGGCAAACGGAACAAATAGACCGCAACCCCACTACACACCGTGGCTACCAGCCATGCAACCCACATCATGTCGCTGGGTAAACGATAAAATAACATTGCTGTCGATAACGCCATCATAATTGTCGCCAGACACTTGGCATACAGCGGTACGGCATGGCGATCTTCCCAATCACGGACGAACTTCCCAAAATATTTATGATTGATCAGCCAAAAATGAAAGCGCCGCGAGCTACGTGCCCAGCAACCCGCCGCCAGTAGTATAAAGGGCGCGGTCGGCATTACGGGCAATAACACGCCAATAATGCCCAAAATAAAAAATATCCAGCCAAGCGTTACAAACGTCCAGCGCACTGTAGGGCTGTTGGATTGATTGGTCTTTGGTCGATAATAAAACGCTTTCTTTTCGGTCATGGTGATAGCTTCGTCAAAGGGATTTGTTATAGGTAAGGGTCAAGATGTTTGTTTTGAGGCGATAATAACGCTAGCAAAATTACCTCTACGACTTAGTAGAGCATGCTATAACCTTTAAAACGGCTCAATATTATTTTTGCATTTTTATGTCATTTTTGCACTGACAGATCATCATTTAATATCTCTCTCGAACCCAGCTCTTATGGTTAACAAAACAATAGTTATCCTCCATCCTAACTACTAGAATATTGTTGAACTATAAGGCATAATCCTTTTGTTACTAGATTATGTGCGATAGTAACTGTCCATACAAACAGCTCGTTTAGTTCTTAATCACTATCAAGATATTTTTTATAAAAATGCGCTCAACCGTGCACTACTCAATAAATCGCATAAATTAAAACCACCAAATTCCAAACATGAATTAAAACCCTGTCTAAATTAGAGACCCCCTTATGACCAAATTTAACACCCTAACTGCCAGTATATTGTTTGCTGCTTTGAGCTTAACGGCTTGTGGTGATGACAACGATACAGTCGCTCAGCCCAACAAACCTGACACAAACACTCAACAACAGCGTATCAGCGGTACGATAAAAGATGCTAATGGCAGCCCTGTGGTAGGTGCTGAAGTCAAAATCGGTAAAAGTGCGGTGACTACCGATAGCTCTGGCGCTTATTCATTGAGCTTAGATAAGCTAAAGTCTGATGCTGTGATTTTAGTACGTAAGACAGGCTATTTGACGATGGCACGTGAATTCAAAGTAGCGCCTAAACGTTCGCATAAATTAGACATTACCTTGACAGCCGACCAAGTCACAAACGCCTTCGCCACCAGTGCAGGTATTAGTGAACTACAAGTATCAGGCGCTAAGATAAGCATTCCCGCAAATAGTATCATCAAAGCAGATGGCAGCAGCTACACAGGTACAGTCAATATCGCTGCCAACTATTACAATCCAGACTCTATCGCAGGGGCACAGTCCTTTGCGCAGCCTTTTGCCGGACAAAATAGTGATGGCAGTCAGCAGACAGATCTGGTCACCGTCGGTGTCATTGACGTCAAGCTCACTGACCCTGCTACAGGCGCAGCGCTTAATCTCAAGAAAGGTACTCAGGCCACTTTAGTTTATCCTAAAGTATCAACTGACCAAAACCTACCTTCTATTCCTTTGTGGTATTACGATGAAGAGCAAACTGTTTGGGTGAAAGAAGGTGTCGCTACTCGTCAGACAGATGGTAGTTATAAAGGACAAGTCTCTCACTTTACGTTATGGAACCTCGACATTCCTATTGGAGAATATTATGCATTATTAGAAGGCTGTGTAATTGATGCCAAAACTAAAAAACCGTATGTTAAAGATGACTTTGCTGGTCAGATAACAGGGCGAGGCAGTTTCTTTAGTGCTGGTGGGGCTGATAGCGAAGGTAAGTTTAGTATCAAAGTACCTTTTAATACGCCTTTAACCTTATCTTCTCATCCATATTCGGTTACATTCAATGCCATTCAAATTCCTGCCTTGGCACAAAATGGTACTTACCAAATCAATAATGGTAATTGTATCGAAGTAGGAACTATTGATAGTGATGGTGAAATAGATCTAAATAATAGTGATGTGGGCGGGAATTTTAATGAGCTTCCCTTATCACCTGTTTCTATTACGCTTACGCCTACCTCACCAGAAGATTCTTTTCAACCACCTGCTACTAGTAATAGCAATGGACTAATTGGTTATAATTTTGAGTTTGATCTAGATAATAATGACAAGCTTGAGAACGTATCATTGACGACGTTTAATTCATTGACAACTAGTGTTGCTTTATATTTTGAGTCCCTATATAAAACAGGAAACTATCAACAAAGCGTGAATTTCTTAAATGCAACTGGTCCGTCCTTCATACTTACGCGTCAAGGGACAGCTATAGAAACAGCACCATATACTATAGATAATAATAGACTCAAGTTTGAGGTTTTAGGTACGACTGTAAGAGGAAACCAGCTCATACAGCAGTTCAATAATGGTTTTAGAAGTATACTTACATTCAATGACAAGTCTATATCTGGCCTAAAGATAGGGGATGTATTGTCATACAACATTGATGAAGAAGACTTCCCTAATGCTCTCGTCGACAATTTGAACAATTTGCCCTTTTCAAGAGGAACTTTTACAGGAGCTGCAAGCTGTAAAGCTATAAGATCTATAAATAATAATTTAGACTTTATAACCTTCGATGGACTTGGCTCTAGTAGTAATTTCGAAGATGAAGTTAGAGTTTTAGATCTAAATCCTATTCGAGGTATATGGGCAGGTATTCCTTGGGCTGCTAACAGAGTAGCAGATGAAGACCAAGAATTTGAGGCTCTTGTAAATTTTGATAATTTAGTATACGAAGGTTATTATACTAAGGGTGGGTTTGCTAACTTATCTACAGCGGATACTAATGAGTGCGCTTACTACAATGAAGCCGCTAAAGAGCAAATTCTTACAGCATTAAGAGAAGCTTATCCAACACTTTAAAAATTTATAAATGTATTAAATTCTAAGTAAAAAGACCGCTACAGCATGATATTGTAGCGGTCTTTTTGCTCTAGGCAAGCAGAATGAAAACTGAATTTAAGCGCCTAAGGGTGAGCTGTTAATCAATAATGGCTACCTCGCAGATATCATGAAAATCCACAGTATTTATCTAATAATGTCGAGTAAATAATATACTCATTTGCGCTAAACAATGCTAGATTAAACTCAAATCGCATCAGCAAATTAAAACTATGAGCAAATTACTCCGACAACACTTTGAAGACCGTGAAATTAAAAAAGGCTCAGGGCAAGTGTCTGCCTTTATTGCGCTGTCTTTAGGCATACTTGCCACGCTTGCTGCTTTGTGTTTTTTATTCCCCAATCTGCTTACCACACCAGATTTTAGACCCTTATATGATGCCAATATTTTACGAGGCCTATTGTTTGCCAGTGTGGTTATTGGCTTTGTGTCGGGTGTTATTAGTCTACTACGCAATCCGTCTAAGCGCTGGGGCATGGCGGGTATGTTACTCAATGCCTTGGCAGCGCTGCTCGCGTCAGGACAGATCGAGCCCAATTACTATGAGCGTAGTCTATATGCAGGCTTGGATTATTTTGTTTTGACTCTAGTGATTTCCGCATTAGTGTTTATACCTATGGAGCGGTTTTATGCCAAATATAAAGAACAAAAGCTATTGCGATCTGGCTGGGTAACGGACATTAAATACTTCATGTTTAGCCATTTAGGTATTCAGTTATTGAGTTTTTTTACCATCATTCCAGCGCAGATTTTATTTAACCAATGGCTCAATCCCTCATGGCATCAGCTGGTCAGTGGTCAGCCTTTAGTGCTGCAATTTATAGAGATTTTGATCATAGTGGACTTTTTTAGTTACTGGATTCATCGCACTATGCACAAAGTCCCGTCGCTATGGCGCATACATGCCGTGCATCATTCTTCGCATCACATGGACTGGCTGGCGGCAAGTCGGGTGCATGTATTTGAGCTAATTGTGAATCGTTTTGTCGGTTATATTCCCTTATTGTTTATGGGCTTCTCTCCAGCGGCAACTTATGCTTATTTGGTGTTTATCTCTTTTCATGCCATTTTTATTCATGCCAACGTACGGTTCCGTTTTCCGTATTTTCGCTGGCTACTTGCAACGCCAGAGTTCCATCATTGGCATCATTCCTCAGAAAAAGAAGCATGGGACAAAAACTTTGCCGCTTTTCTGCCTATTTATGATGTGCTATTCAAAACTGCTCATCTACCAGACCATTTACCAAAAAAATACGGTACGACAGCGAATACAAAAATACCAGAGGGCTTTGTGGCGCAGTTGGTATATCCGCTGCAAAATGAACAACGTAAGAAAGATTAATGCTGCTAATGTCTACTTACTTTGCTATCAATCCAATCTTACGAGCCTCTTTAAGCCAGCTTGGGAACTCTTCTAGCATGTTTTCATACAAGGCTTCTTCGCTAATGTCATCCAAGTCATCTAATTCAAAAAAGTTGCAGTTATCAATCACGCGCCCTGTCATGTCGTCTAGTTTTTTTAATATGCCATAACCACGACCACCCAAGCCCACAAACTGCCAAAATACCGGTAGTTTCGCGGCTTCAGTCATGACTTTAGTAATACCGCGATTATCACTCACTCCGCCATCACTGATAAATAGTACGTACACAGGTACATCCAACCCATCTTTTTGGTAAAAATCCGTCACTGCTTTCATTACTTCTGCTTCGTTATTCACACGCGGGCCAAGTGCCCATTTGCGCCAGCCGCCATGAGCGTTGTCAATGAAACCGTCATAGTTGCTCAGCCCAATCTCGCCCAAATACTGCGGGTCTCGGGCAAACGCCCAGCAGTCTAGCGCTTGGTCATCATCGAAGCTCACTGCCAATGGCAATATGCGATTGACTACCTCTTGCACGCGACCTTTTTTGTACTGTCTGTTCATTGAGCCTGAGGCGTCTAACACCAACGCTACCTTTGCGGTTAATTGCTGCAATTGGCGTTTCTCAAGCGATATCGTGGCTTTTTTGGCCAGATTGACCAGTTTTGGCGCTTTGTCTAGCATGACTTTTTCTAATGATGGTTTTGCTTGAACTGGCGTGGCGGTTACGTCTGCTGTTTGTGGGCTACTTTCTTCTACATCGCCACCGAAATGCTGCACGATGGCGGCAAGTCCACCATTAAAGCCTTGTGCGACGTTAGATACTCGCCAAACGCCACTCTTACGGTAAAGCTGCATCAGCATACTGGCTTGCTGCTGGGCAAAGTCTGCTGCTTGATATTCTGCCTGTACCTTTTGTGATTGCTGCCAAATGCCAATCGCTAACGATTGAATTTGATTCAGTGGGGTATCAGCTGATAACACAAAAAACAAGCTGTCTATATTCGCAGACAGTTTGGATAAACTCACTTCAAACTCGGCTTGGATACCCTTATTCGCCGTTGGCTGCGACTCGTAATGGGTGAGCTTGATTTGTCCACAAGGTGAGGTTGGCTGATTATAAAACACCATGTAATCATCATTGATCAGTTTGCCCGCTGCATCTAAGGCAAAACAGCTGATGTCCATCTCTATTGGACTTTGTCGGGTAAACTTGAGCGTGATTGGCACGGTATCGTCAATAGCAAGGTTGCTTAAAGGCGCGCGCTGTCCGACGGTGAGATGATTCACGGTGTTCCTTACATGAGAGTTTTATTCTTTTAAAGATAATAGACTAATTACTGATGTTAAAAGACCACTGCAACATATTATGTGTACTGTAACTGTCTTTATACATCAGGCAAGCTAAAGAATAAGTTATAAAAACTAAAAGTCAGCAGTAGTTCATCTTCGACAGCTCTATTTGCAAATCGTCAACAAGTTTTAGCTAAAGTTTGTATTTATATGATAATAATTAATAGCAAAGCTTTAATACTGTTAACTAAATTTTCTTTTAATATAATCGTTTATATCGAAAAATTTATTGAATAAGAGCATTCTACTAAAATATCTGTTCATAAAAAATTTAACTATCTTTTCAGATTTAGTATTTTGAAAGTTCTCTAAACGATCTTTGTTCATCCAGTATTTAATAACGTTACAGAAATCTTTTGTATAACCATCTCCATAAAACTCTGAATAGAGCGACTTTTCCCACCAATCTCTATGAGCAACAACCCACCCTTCAAAATCTATCTCTTTATTTAATTTTTTTAGGTTTCCGTGCTTTTCATTAAACTCTGTATCAACAAAATTGAATACCATTTCACAATACTGCTCATAAATAAGAAATCTTTCATATACCTTATTTTTTTTAATTCTAAAACTATTCTCTTTATCTACATAAAAAAAGCAAAACTCAGACCAGTATTTTGTAAAATTACAGTCCTCTACATATGGATTAGAGATTGATATTTTTTGTAAGTCCGATAATTTCTGTAGAACATTACTTCTTACAGTGGTATTTCTATTTAACCAAAAGGCATAAGCATTAAAAAATAAAGTAATGAGTAACACTCCATCTTTTAAGCCAAATTCATAAGATGGAATGCTTAAAATAAGTTCTTGGAATGAGTTATCTAACATAATATTATGCAACGCTAAAAGGTAATTTTTTACCACTTCTAGGTCTTATATTGTATGCTGGATTTTGTTCATTTTGACTACTTCTAACTACTTTTGGCTTTGCAAGCTCAAAAGCTTCGAGAATAGATAAGTCGTCATTAGAATGTATTGCAGAACTAATCAGAGCTTGGGTAAAATCTCCACCTTGCTCAGACTCTCCAGAAGACTCATCTTCAGAGCAAGCATATAAACTTACTTTTTGCGAAGGACATTGATTTATCCAAGCTAAATATTTATTTCGATAATACCCCATGCTATCGTAAGTTCTACTTTCCACACCAAACTCAAATTTTTCAGTAATACTACGTTCAAAATTAGCACAAGTATCAAAAATACAAATTTGTTTTTCTGAAAACGCACCAATGTCCTGCTGAGTAAAGAAATCCTCGTCATCTACATAAAATTTGCGTCCTAGTAAATGACTGTATGAACCATGTCCAGCAAAATAGAACAAGACAAAGTCATTTTCCTCTGATCTTATTTCATTTATTAAATTTTCTATACGAGATTTGAACTTAGTTTCTAGCTTAACTATTTCATTAGATTTCCATTGCCCTCCTCTATCGCTTAGCAAATAGTCATACATTCCTTGAATGTCTTTACTGACGCCCGGTAAGTAGTCATCACCTTCCCCTGCACACCCAATTAATACAGCCTTTATTTTCATAAATTTTCCTTAAAAAACGATTAAAACATAGTTTAATGACTTTTTATTATTCTTTCTGAAACACTGGCATAACAATATCAGCCTCAGTAGAGAAAACTATATACAACAAAATGTATAGTAGCACACAAATATTCAGTTATTTATCAGAACCAAGCGATGGTTAGAGAACTAACCAGTAGACAATAAAAAACGCCATCACAATCGTGACGACGTTTTCTACTTCTACAGATATTTCTATGCTAATTACAACGCTTTTAACTGCTCCATCTGCGCCGTCATCGCGGTCAACTGACCTTCTAGCTCAGCCAGTTTTGCTTTCTCAGCATCGACCACTTCCGCAGGTGCTTTACTGACAAAGCCTTCATTACCGAGCTTGCGCGCGATACCTTCGGCTTGACCTTTCAACTTATCATATGACTTACCCAAACGAGCCAGCTCAGCCGTTGGGTCAATTAGACCTTTCATCGGTACAAGTACGCGTAGCTGACCGACCATACTTGATGATGACAATGGCACGTCATCACCTTCTTTGACGATCTCTAGGCTCTCGACTTTGGCAAGCGCTTTAAACTGGTTTTTGATACGTGACAGACGCGCATCTTCATCATGAGAGACGTTTTGTAGTAGCACTGGCAGACGTACCGCATTGCCCAGTTTCATCTCACCACGGATGTTACGGACGCTCGCGATCAGCTCCTGTAGCCACGCCATATCTGCTTCAGTCTGCTCACTGATTTGGCTATCATCGGTCTGTGGATAGTCAGCGACCACGATGCTGTCGGTGTTTTTGCGACCCAGTAGCGGCGCGATGGTCTGCCAGATTTGCTCAGTCAGATACGGCATGATTGGATGGGTGAAACGTAGCGCCGTCTCTAGCACGTGCAGTAGCACATAGCGGATTTGCGCTTTGCGCTCGTCAGATACCGAGTCATCATTTAGACTGGCTTTGGCAAGCTCAACATACCAATCACAGTACTCATTCCAGATAAACTCATAGATATCTTGGCTGACCATATCGAGACGATACTGAGCGAAATGCTGATGAATATCGGCAACGGTAGAGTTCAAACGACTCATGATCCATTTTTCTGGTAATTCCCATACGTCAGGATTCGCTGCTTGGTCGATAGGCTTAGCATTGCTATCAACATCGACACAGTTCATGAGGACAAAACGGCTGGCGTTCCAGATTTTATTACAGAAGTTACGATAGCCCTCGACACGCTTTAGATCAAAGTTGATATCGCGACCAGTACTGGCAAGTGATGTAAACGTAAAGCGCAATGCGTCCGTACCATAAGCTGGGATGCCCTCTGGGAACTCTTTACGCGTTTGCTTTTCAATTTTGGCCGCGTCTTTTGGGTTCATCATATTGCTGGTGCGTTTTTCGACCAACGCTTCTAGCTCAATACCGTCAATTAGATCGATCGGATCTAAGACGTTACCCTTTGATTTTGACATTTTTTGACCATTGCCATCACGTACCAGACCATGCACATAGACGGTCTTAAATGGGACTTGCGGCGTGCCGTCTTCGTTTTTCACGAAGTGCATGGTCATCATGATCATGCGCGCCACCCAAAAGAAGATAATGTCAAAACCTGTCACGAGCACGCTGGTTGGGTGGAAGGTGTCCATCACGCGTGGATCAGCGGTAACGTCTGCCCAGTCAAGCGTACTAAATGTCCAAAGCCCCGAACTAAACCACGTATCAAGTACGTCATCGTCTTGGCGCAATGTTACGTCATCGCTTAGATTGTACTTAGTGCGAACTTCGGCTTCATCACGCGCCACATAAATCTCACCCGTCGCATCGTCATACCATGCAGGGATACGATGACCCCACCACAGCTGACGGCTGATACACCAATCTTGCAGATCGGTCATCCACGACATATACATGTTTTTGTACTGGGCAGGAACGAACTCGATGCTGCCGTCTTCTACCGCGTCAATCGCAGGCTTGGCCAGCTTGTTCACTGCGACATACCACTGATCGGTCAACCACGGCTCAACGATTGTACCGCCACGCTCAGCACGCGGGGCTTTGAGTGCATAGTCTTCGATATCTTCTAGCCAGCCCTGCTCGCCTGCTTGCTCAACGAGGAATTTACGCGCGGCAAAACGCTCAAGTCCCGCGTACTCAGCAGGCGTAGGCTCAAGTGCAGGCTCACGCACTTGCAAGTCAGCGTAGACCTCCATGTCAGCTAAGATATTGGCGCGCTCATCAAGGATATTAATCAGTGGTAAGTTATGACGACGACCAAGTTCATAGTCATTAAAGTCATGGGCTGGGGTGATTTTTACGCAACCCGTACCAAAGTCTTTTTCGACATAATCATCAGCGACGATAGGCACGACGCGACCCGTAATTGGTAAGGTAATCGTTTTACCAACCAAATGCGCATAACGCTCATCGCTCGGATTAACTGCAACTGCGGTATCACCAAGTAAAGTTTCAGGGCGTGTGGTGGCGACAACCAGATAGTTTTTGCCGTCTTGTGTAGTGATATCTTTATCGGTGAAATGATAGCGGAAATGCCACAAGCTACCTTTTTCGTCGTGGTTTTCGACTTCTAGGTCAGACAGCGCGGTTTGGAATTTTGGATCCCAATTGACCAGACGCTTACCGCGATAAATCAAACCATCATCAAATAAACGTACGAACACTTCTTTTACCGCATTGGACAAGCCATCATCCATCGTAAAGCGTTCCCGCGACCAATCCACCGAGCTTCCTAAACGGCGAATTTGGCTAGTGATATTGCCGCCCGACTCTTCTTTCCATTCCCATACTTTATCCACGAAGTCTTCACGAGTCATGTCACGGCGCTTGATACCTTGCGCCTCCAAACGACGTTCAACGACCATCTGGGTAGCAATACCCGCATGATCGGTACCCGGTTGCCACAAGGTATTGTCACCATCCATACGGTGATAACGCGTCAATGCGTCCATAATGGCGTTATTGAAACCGTGTCCCATATGTAGCGAGCCGGTGACGTTTGGCGGTGGCAAAGCAATAGAAAACGATTCGTCTTTATCAAAGCTTGGCTTAAAATAACCACTGTCTTCCCAGCCTTGATACATGCCTGCTTCGACATCGCTTGGATTGTAGGCGTTTTCTAATTGGCTTAAGGCGGCTTGAATCGATTGGGTTAAATTATTTTTGCTATCAGGGTTACTCATAAGGCTCTCAGACTAAAATGTAAATGGATTAAATAATAAGCAAAGGTATGGTTATCGCTGAATTCATACAATTAACCAACGCAAGCTAGGTTCAGACCTAGCGCTAACGTTGGATAATAATAAGTCATCCGAGCAAACAAAAAAGTTAGTAGGATGATTTTATCTTATATGGGCAAATTTTGTTAGCATCGAATGCTTTTTCGCTGCTTGCAGTCGTTATTGGCTTACTGTAACTTATTAAAATAAGCTGTCTTTAGTAATACAGCAGCACGGCATAGCGCCATTACAGCATGGCAATGGCTATAAGTCGATGTCGGTTTGACTCGCACTTTTATATCTTTTACTCACCGCTTCTCTTATATAAGTTTACTAGCATGCCTAATAACAAAGATCATTCTCATGAAAATAATGAATCCAGCGTCACCACTCACCGTCACGCAGCAAAGAGCAGTGACGATAATAATGCCAATACCGATGACAAGAACAATGCAGTAGCAGTGAGCAATGAAACCCATCAGTACGTCGCTCAGGATGAAGACCAAAATGATTCTAAAAATGAAAGCCAAGATGACTCTAAAGATGAAAACCAAGATGAAAGTGCGTCAGAGGGCAAAACCCTAAAAGACGAAGACTTTTCAGAAGGCATGAGCGATGAAGACAAACAATCTATCAAAGAAGTGGCCAGCGATGACAACTTAAGCGAACCTAAAAGCTATGCCAGTATCTTGGTTGAGCAAGTGATGGATGCCAAAGAAACCTTTGAACGCTCGCTTGGCTCGTTATTTACCAGTGCCTTTACCGCTGGACTGGAGATTGGCATTAGCTTTTTTATGATTTTATCAGCTTTTGCGCTGTTGAGTGGCGTGCTACCCAGTCATTATGCCATTGTCCTCGCTTCCCTACTTTACCCGATTGGCTTTATCATTGTCGTCATCGGGCAATCGCTATTGTTTACCGAGCAAACGTCTCTGTTGAGTCTTCCTGTACTAAATGGCATCGAACCATTAAACAAACTCATGCGGCTGTGGGGCATTGTGATCGCGGGTAACGTCGTTGGTGGCTGCTTATTTGCAGCGTTAATGATCGGGTTGGGTTTACATATGCAGCTATTTAGTGCGAGCGATATCGACGCCTATTCTGAGCATGTCTTGGGATTTGAATGGTGGGTGATATTTGGTAGTGCTGTGCTGGCAGGTTGGATGATGGGGGTCGCCGCTTGGCTGGTGACCTCGGCACGCGATACCATTAGCCGTATCGTGCTGGTGTCATTAATCACGGGTAGTATTGGTTTTTTGGGTTTGCATCATAGTATCGTGGGTAATATCGAGGTGTTTTCTGCCCTACTGTATGGCAATACCGTCAGCTTTTGGCGTTACTTGATATTTTTGGTGGTAGTGATATTAGGCAATACCGTAGGCGGCGTGGTGTTCGTCGCGGTACTCAAAAACCGTACCTTCTTATTTGAAATCGAAAGAGTGAAGCAACAAAACAAAGACAACCAAGTCGCGAGGATGAATAGACGACGGCGCTAGGGTAATCAAATGCCTATCGACTCGTAAAGCCTCTGACTCATACAAGCAAATGCCAACGCAAACTCATTATTTAAGAGTGTGCGCTGGCAATATTTTATCAGTAATTATATTTTATAGGCAATAAGTGCTCAACACTGATGATACCTTTAGAGCATACGGGCGGCCAAAACCCCTTTCTCAATTTCCGTCTTCTTCAACTTATTGAACTTCGAGCTAAATACTCTCACCAATATACCAGCGGTCAAGAACATAACTAAGGTATAAATAGCTGGGGTCATCGACATATCGTAATTAGACAAGAGCGTGAGCGCCATAAATATAGATAAGGTACTATTTTGCAAGCCGACTTCCATAGTGATAGACGTTCGTTGTGCTAGGTTCAAGCCCAACCATTTACTACTGTAGTAACCAAGCGCCATGGTTGATAGGTTTAGTAGCAACGATACGGGGCCAGTAGCGATAAGCGCCTCAACGATGATATCTCTTTGTACATAACTCAAAAACACCACTAAAAATGTCAAAAACGTCACGCCAAAACGAGAGACCAATACTTGTGAGCTATCGGCAACCCTTGGCGCAAAGCGTTTGATCAGCATACCAATACTAATAGGCAAAATGGTGATGACGAATAAAGAAATCATTGTCTTTATAATTGGCAGTTGAAACTCGCTTCCAGCACCCATAAAGTGAATCAATGAAAAGCTTAGAACAATAGGAATACTAAATACCGTGATGATACTAGCAATCGCAGTCATAGTGACGGATAACGCTACATCGCCTTTGGCAAGGAAGGTAAATAAGTTGGAAGTGGTGCCACCCGGACAGAGCACGAGTAACATGACCCCTACCGCATATTCAGGTCGCAGCGGCATGATATTTGCCAGTGCAAAACCTATAATAGGCAACAAAATAAGCTGATTGAGCAAGCCAATACTGACCGCTTTTGGGTATTTTAAAACACGTTTAAAATCGTTGGTAATGAGGGTCATACCCATACCCATCATGATCAAAAATAGGCAAAGGGGAATCACGACTGAGTTTACTAAAGTGACTATTTCAAGGTTTTCCATAACTACATCCATGTAGAAGACCTAATACTAGGTCAGTTTATAATGATTAAATGATGCCAGATTAGCGCTCCTTGCTAATACGGGTTCATCGTTACCGACCCTTATGAATAACGGACATCACCCATTTTTTTATACCATTTCTGATATAGATTTTTATAAAATACTTTATAGATACTGTGATTAATCATTGATAATTATTAAGAATCAATAAAGGGAGTATATAGGGCGAAAGTTAGGTTTATCTGCTTTATTCAACGACTCATCAGTCAAATGCAGAATAGGGTCTATTGAACAACAATAAAAGCGGGTTTAATAAGATTAAATGAGAGTGTGTACCGTCAGCTTCTAAAGGATTTGGCTTTTAAATGAATTGGCGGTCGATAATTTGGCGTGAAGTAGTTATAGCTAAATAATGATGGCTAAATATTGATAGTGCTATGAGCGCTTATTTTGGGGACGTTTTGGTAGCAATCTCAGTGCTAAGAACTGCCGTACCATAGGCAATGGCTTCAACCATGCTGCCCAATTGATTGATATTAGTGACTTCCAAACGCAAACCATAGATATGATTGTAGCCTTTGGCTTGTGCCTGCGAGCGCATACGGACGATAGCCTCACGTCGTGCACGGTCTAACAGCGTCTCATAAGTGGTTAGATTTTTGCCAAACAAACTCAGCACCCGAGCGATAATCATCTTAAAGTAATCTTGCGCAATCACCACGCTGCCAAGCACCAGCTCACTGTCACTATTGGCTACCAGCTTGGGGCGATAAAAGCGCTCGCTTGAGACCACAATATGACCCACGGCTTGCTCTGAAACCATCAGCTGCGCCAAATGCTGACGCTCATGACGCGAGCCAAAGAACCACCCTACCACGAATAATATGATAAGCGGCGCGTAGTTAATGAGGAACTGAGTCATAGAGTTATTCATGGCACGTCTCTTATCATAAAAAAGCTTTAGTGTTTTAAAACTTAATTAACTAACCAAAAGGATTGAAACGTGGCAAATCATCCGCTGGGGCTGGCGGTTGTGAATTCTGAATAGATGGGTCGTGACTAGAGGGAGAATGTGGTGGTTGCGCTGAGGCAGGCTGCTGTTGTACCGGCACTGCTTTGACCGCAGTACCATAGACAAATAGCTCAGAAGCGCCTTGGGCAATGCTAGAGGTCGAAAATCGCAGACCAACGACGGCATCAGCACCGAGTGCTTCGGCTTTTACAATCATGCGATCTATCGCCTCTTGGCGCGACTCTTCTAGTAGCTCAGTATAGGCAGTCAGCTCGCCACCAACGATGTTTTTTAGACTGGCGAACAAGTCCTTACCGACATGCTTTGAGCGCACGGTACTGCCGTAAACCACGTCCAAGCGCTCAGTGATCTGATAGTTGGGCAAGTGCTCAAGATTGGAGAGTTGCACAGTCATAGTACGACCTTATCGGTGACTTATAAAAATAATTTAGCGAGTAACATTCAGCGTTCATCGACGTTGATTAAGGGTAATGTTAGCGCGCATGGCTGCGAACAAAACCCAATATTAATAGAAATAAATAGTGTTAATAATAAATGCTGTCTCTAACAAACTAATCATTTGTATGGAACAATAAAAACAACTCAGTCAGATTGCCTTCGATACTGTTGGCCATCTGTGCCATTTTATCTTGATCCACACGCATTTCGGCCAGCTCTGGATCTTCATCATCGATACCGCTGAGCACAATCATTGGCAAGGTTAATACAGCCACGTCTTCTGCCGTTTCTTCGTTTTCAAACCAGTCGCTGGCTTCATCACCATACATGGCATCGACAAAACCAATTGACCAAGCAACGATATCGGACTCTTCAGAAAAATCAACAGCCACTTCTTCGTTGCCCGCATCTTCACCAAAAGGCAATTCAATAGGCGTCTCGTTCTTTAGCTCAGCCATGATAGAGTCGCGCCAGCGCTGGATACCATCAATAACGTTTTCTGGAATTTCGCTCACATGACCTTCAAAAAGCGCCTCAAGCCAGTTAGGCAACGGACGCCCAATGACAGTCGCCGTCAAAAAACCATGGGTTGCGACACTATCAAGCACGAATTGGCTCTCTTGATTGTCCAAATAGTCTAATAATTCGTCGAAACTTAATTGGTTATTCATGGTGTGATGGTCCTTGAAAGATAGATTGCGTCAGTCGCCACAAACGATCGATTAAATGTAAGGTGGTAAATAAAAGATGGTAAATAAAAAGAGGATAGCAGTTGCTTGGCGAGCATACTTAAAACCAAACAACCTTTATAAAGCATAGTCAGTCCTCTATAAATCAGATACGGTATCAAGCTCGCTTAGTCTACTATTTGTAGTACTTCACTCGCTCTCCTTGTATCCAGATTATATCGAACAGACTATAAGTCTATTAGATAAAGTAGATAATGTCGCAGTCGGTAAAAACGAAAATCAAGCGTTAACCACTAATATGTAGACAGTCAGCTTAGCACAATTAAGTCGCGATAATCTGCTAAGGCGTTGGCTTAGTTTATTGAGCTTCTTTTGCGCGACCTAATTTACATAACCTAGTTTGCGTGACCCAATTTGTATGATCTACTTCGTATAACCAAGGTTATAACGGCTGTTTGGCTGACGCCTCTAGCGCTTAACTTAAGTCTAAAGCTAGAGGTCGTCATCATCCCAATCATCGCCATCTTCATCGAAGTTATCTAGATCATCAAGGTCGTCTTTTAACTCTTTTGCCAAACGCTTTTCTTCTAGCAAATTATCGATTAGTCGACGCTTCTCGAGACTGCTTAGGCGCGT
The DNA here is from genome assembly GCF_000511065.1 of Psychrobacter sp. TB67. NCBI lineage: Bacteria > Pseudomonadati > Pseudomonadota > Gammaproteobacteria > Moraxellales > Moraxellaceae > Psychrobacter > Psychrobacter sp. TB67. The sequence continues at coordinate 68,987 of NZ_AYYA01000055.1, read as the reverse complement.
ACGCACACTGGTCTCAGCCTCTTCTACCATCTTTGCGTCGTCATCGTCGACAAAATCATCATCAAAATCGTCGTCAATATCAGCGTCACTCATGACAAACTCCTATCATTTTTCGGCAAGTGTATTAAAAATACATGAATATATATATGCCTTATAAAGTCTCTACTGAGCGTTGTCAATCCTTTTTATCACTATGCGCTATTTAGTCGCAAATACAAAGTGAATCTGACCAGCTATCGCGTAGGCAATTGTAGAGAAAGTAGCTGCGTTAAAGGCAACGAAATACCATACTTGTCATCATCACTCGTCGTCTTCAATCATCAATACGGCATTACGGACATCGGCTAAGCGCTGAATCATGGCGTCATTGCCACCATCAAATATCGCGCACTCACGCTCATAGACAGTCGTTGGGCGCATGATGCTGTGTACTTGGACATGGTTGCTGATTTGCTTAAGGCCAGCATTGGGGAGCAATATCAGCATCTGCTCTTTTTTGCCCACGCTTTGTAGCAATTGGCTCATGGCATCGGCTTGGGCATCATCACTCACCCCAGCTTTGGCTGGCAAAGCAAAGCGTGATAGCTCAATATGCTTGTCGTGGATGATTTTATTAAGCATTAAATAGAGCTTACCCAACATTACACCTGCTAGCGCAACTTTGGCGTGGCTATTATCTGCTTTGAGCAGCGCACAAGCACCGTTTTCATCAAAGCGCGGTTCATTCATCGCACTCACACCCATCAGCAGTGGCTGTTTGAGTAGCTCGGTCATTGCTTGATTTAGAAGCTGCGTACATAGCGCCAGATAAGGCAAGCGCTGAGAAGGCGCTAGGCGCTCAAGCATATTAAATTCGTCATGAAAGACGATTTGGACGCTGACCGTGTCAAATGCGCGGGTGGCAGATAGCTTGGCGTTAGATAGCTTATTAGTAGATAGCTGGGAGGCACTACGAGTAGTTTTGTGAGCGCCGTTATCAGTATCAAGCTCCTCATAGTGCGTCGCGTTGGTTACCTGATAATCTGTGTGATTTTCAGATGCATGATCAGAGTTAACAGCAGTCGCCTCTTGATTCTGCTGCGCTCTTAAGTAGGCATTGACTTCATTGTGAACATCAATTTTGCGAGTACGCGTGGTTGTATCGTTTGTCTCACCACTGGCATTCGCTTGGCTATCAGTAAGGTTAAGATCTTTATCCGCTGTCTCAAAATCGTCTGAGCGCTTGCCTTTTCCATCATCCGCATAGCCACGAGCATTCTCGCGGTAATGACCACGCTGATCAATCTGCCGATATTGCTCACGGTGCAAATCTTCGATATCACGGCTCAGGGCATTAATCTGCTCTTTGGTCGGACGGGCAATATAGCCATAGATGAGCCACAATAATAAATGCAGCAGCATAGTACCGATTACAAACGGCCACTGCATGGTGATGATCTCGCCTTTGCTAATATCCTTCAACGTCAATGACACACTGCCAATCACCGCATCGCCTTTAGTCGCGATTTGACTGATCGTATTGCCTTGCTGCATCGGCGCATTGCCGACCGGCACTAATATATCGTCGTTATTGTCTTTGATCAGTATGCGAGTCACGTCTTGCTCGCTGGTATAGCGATTGGCAATGACGCTCAAGCTGACACGGTCTTTGTTTTCCAAAGACAAGCGCGCCTCATCAATCAGTTGGGCGACCATCTGTTCGCCCTTTTGCGCCCGACTCTCGCTCAGCTGTTGATCGGTACTGATGACCAATAATAGAGTTTGCAAACAAAAACTAACCAGAAGAATAATGGCAAACAACCCTTGCCGCGGCGCTAAATACGTCATGATATAGTAAACTTTTTTGGATAAAAGAAATTAAAAAACAAGGCGATGGCTCATTTTTTGGCTAATTTTAAAAAATTCTGCGATGTTTATATTTATAAAGATGATGACATTAAGCACTACATTATAAGACGTAATATGTTCTAAAAAGCTCCACAATCTAAAAAGCCTTACCATCTAAAAGGCACCACAGCCTTAAACTTAACGAGGTCTAAAAAATAGCACAGCTTAAGATAAAATTGCTCAGCATCGCCTTTTAAATATAAAGTCATCATCTTAAATATAAAGTCATTATCAAGGCAATAACGCTACTATATCACCATAGTAAGCCTGATGGCGTTAGCCGTTTTATAAATTTGTCATAATCGTTTGAATTTATTCTAACGGCTTTTTTACCCCTCAGAGTCGTTTTGATACAACGCTGAGACTTTGCGCCTCATCTATAGGCGCTGCCGAGTAAAGCTGTTATTATTCCCAATCTTATATGAGCATACAAGGGACAATTGAGCCATGCCAAAAAATACCTCTTATTCGTTACCAAAAGACAGCAAAGCATGGCAACAAGCCGTCGACTCTATCGCTTCACTACTACCCGACGGTACTAACTTGCAAGATTTCGACGCGCTGCAATCACTACCGGTTTTTGCCCTCATTGTAGTGTTGCCGATGCAAGTCACAACGCTTGATATTCATCAGTATATACAGTCATGGGTCGATGAGCAGCCAAGCTGGCATTTGGTGACCGTCGCTGAAGATACCGATGCCAGCTTCGTCGACATCATGGTTTCTGATACAGAATCGACAGCAGCAGACGCGCAGCGCCTGCCTTTTACGCAATCACAAGTCTTCCGCTATTTATTGGTACCAGTGACTGACACGCTCATGCATCCTGGTAAAAAGACCGCAGCAGCTCATATCATCGACGATCAGCTAACCACGCGTCTGCGTCATGACTTGACCGAAGCCTATAACAATACGCGTAGCGCTGGCAGTGCAGATGACTTAAACGTCGTCGATTGTCATATTTTATCAGTCGGTCATATGCTACGTACTCACAAACTTGCCTGCTTTGATATGGATTCAACCTTAATTGAGCAAGAAGTCATCGTCGAGCTGGCCAAAACAGCGGGCATCGGTGAGGAAGTCGAAGCCATCACGGAAGCCGCAATGCGCGGTGAGATGGATTTTGACGAATCTTTTGCCCAGCGTGTGGCGCTATTAAAAGGTATCTCAACCGATGTACTGGACGATATCTGCAGCCGCTTAACACTCTCAATGGGTGCGCGCACGACGATTAAGGCACTCAAAGCATTGGGTTATCATACGGTATTGGTATCTGGTGGCTTTACCTACTTTGCGCGCTATATCGCTGAGCAATTAGGTATTGACGAGATTCATGCCAACGCTTTAGATATCGAAGAAGGTGAAGTCACCGGTTATATACAGCTGCCCATCGTCAATGGTGCAAAAAAAGCAGCTATCGTTGAGCATACTGCCGAGCGCTTGGGTATCGACATGTCGCAAGTGGTCTGTATCGGTGACGGTGCTAATGATTTGCCAATGATGGCTATTGCTGACCTGGGTGTTGCGTATCATGCCAAGCCTATTGTACAAGCACGCGCCGATGCCGCAATCAATGTCACTGGGCTAGAAGGCACGCTCTATGCGCTTGGTTATCCAGCGCTTGCTTCTACTGTATAGAGGCTAAATGCTTAGATCTGTTCATACAAATTAGGTTAATGCTTTATCATTACTCTGGTTTGTATGGTCAGTTCAATATAAAAAAGAGCCAGCGTGACTGAGATAAATTTTTTGTCGCCTCTGTCTGCGTAGGCACAGCCAGCAAGAAAAATTTGTACCAGTCATGCATTTTATACTGCCGTATCTCTATTTTATTTAGTATCGACTATATGTTTCGCTGATTTTTAGATTTATTATTTTTTAATCATAAAGGATAGTCCATGACGGCATCACCATCACCACGGCCAAATGCGCCGTCAGCGCCACAACCATTGCCACAATCTTTGGATAACAGCATCAACCCTGCTACCGCTACCGACAATCCAAAACAGCTACTGGGCGTGTATTTCAAAGGCATGGCGATGGGCGCGGCTGATATCGTACCTGGTGTTTCTGGTGGTACCATCGCGCTGATCGCCGGTATTTATGAGCGTTTGATTAATGCGCTCGGCAGCATCGGCCCCAGTCTCTGGCGAGTATTTCGGCAAGATGGTGGTATCAAAGGCTTGCTTGCCGTTTGGCGACAAGTCGATGCCACCTTCTTATTGTGTCTGCTACTCGGCATTGCGACCAGCTTTGTGACCTTGGCTGGCATTATTAAGCATCTACTAGACAATGAGCCGCTACTGATTTGGTCGTTCTTTTTTGGACTGGTCGTCGCCACTGTCTTTATTTTATTGAGTGAGATTAAGCGCTGGAACATGGGACGGGCGGTGCTGTTTGTCATCGGGATTGCGGCAGCGGTCATTATCAGTAGTTTGCCTGTATTGACCACCACCCCAAGCTTACCCTATCTGTTTTTTGCCGGAGCCATTGCCATCTGTGCGATGATCTTACCGGGCATCTCAGGGTCGTTTATCTTACTGCTAATGGGCGCTTATGATACGGTATTAGAAGCGGTGCATACCCATAACTTTACTATCATTCTTACTGTTATGGCGGGTATGGTCACAGGATTGTTATTATTTACCCGCGCACTCAAATGGCTACTGTCACACTATTATCAAGCCACCTTAACGTTGCTTACCGGTTTTATTGCCGGCTCCTTGGTTAAAGTCTGGCCGTGGAAAACAGACGCTTTGGGTACTTTAAATAGCGAAGCAATCACTAATGTCATGCCGTGGCAATACCCTACTGGCCCGCAGTGGCTCACCACTATAGGACTGATGGCGTTAGGCGCAGTTTTAGTCTCACTATTGGCTTGGTGGGGCAACCGCAGCAATCGTCTATAACCGTTAAACTGTCAAACTGTCAAAATTCGATTTAGCAATAGTTTTGTTAATATCTTATTCTTAAACCATCGCCAGTCTCAAAAATAAGCGCCCATCCTTGCGGCGCTTTGCCTGCCAATTACACATGCTCAACGGTCAAAATTAGTCAAAAAACCAAACGTCATCTGTTGTCGCAAAGTCGCCTCTGCCCTCTTTAGCTTTACTCAGCAAACTTTCATAATGGTCACATTGGAATTCACCTTATGACTAGCGAGATGAATGATGTTATTGACGATATTTTCTATGATCAGTATAGACACGTGGAGCAGCGCGACGTGGCTCGGCTATGGCTTGTTGGCAAGCTTGGTAGTGGCGCTTGCCTTGTCATCACAGCGCTGGCTGCTGCTATATCTGTTTGGTGGTATGGCCTATTGGCTAGCTGTTGAAGTCATCCAAGGTTTGTTGGCGACTTGGCCGATGCTCGCCACGCTCTCAGAATGGCACAGCTATGTCATCGCCATGGGTATCAGCTGGCTACCTTTAGGTGCTTGGGTACTGTATCGGGCGCTACGTTACGACGACGTCAGTCAAACGGTACAACAACAGCGAGAATTGGAAGCGGCACGCTATATCGAACACACTCCTGTCTACGACGACGATTATCAGCCGCGCTTTCATTGAAAGGTTAAATAAAAAGCAGACAATCAAAAAGTAATCTATAAAAAAGTAGATAACTGCAAACAGTTCAGCAGAAGTAAGAAAGCCAATGCGAAGAAACTGATAATCAGTAAACCTTGAGCGATTAATGTTACAAGATACTTAACGCTCTCTACTTAACTACTAAAGAGTTGTGACCTTGCAATGGTTTATAATCTACTTATATATTTGTCGCAAAAATTGGTATAAAGTACGCTTTATTTTTATGTCCATTCTTTAGGAGTTGCACTATGTTTACTGTTCCTGTGTTAGATATCAAATCTGATCCGTTAGACGTGTTATTGGCTGTGGTTGGCTATCGCTTATCGATGTTGGCTGATAGCGATAACGAAGACGTTAAAGCGCTGTTTGCTGATCGCAAAGTCACTATCGAGCTTGCCAGCACTGAGGCGGATATCGCACGTTATTTTAGCTTTGATAATGGACAGTTTAGCCAACATAGCGGTCATGCAAAAGAAGCAGATTTAACGATTAACTTTAAAGATTCTATGACTGGCGTCAAGCTTTTGACTCAAGGCAGTCTTCCTGCTTTTATGACTGCCGTACAAGAAGGCAATCTGAGCATTGAGGGTGATTATAGCCTGATGATGTGGTTTAACAAGCTTGCTAAGCACATCGTGCCAGCCATTCCAGAAGAGTGTAAGCCATATATTGATAAAGCCAAACCTTATGCCTATAAAGCGCAGAAATTTGCGGAGCATTGGATTGGTTTTGCTAAGCACAAATTGGGCAAATAATCAGACATAAGTCGCTAAATCATTGAGTAGCTATTGGTTGCGCCTGAGGTGCAGCTAAAATGATTCTAATGTGCTTAATTGTAGTCATTATAAATACTAGCTAGTCGCGTTCTGACTTTCTAAAAAGGTTGCGGTATACTATATCGCAGCCTTTTTTATTATTTCAAAACCCTTAAAGGCACCAATATTCAAATTTTAATACCGTTATAAAAGGATTTATATTATGGCAGGATTGCTTAGTATCTCAGAACCTAACGCCGACAGCCAAACGCCAACTAACACGCTTAATCATTCAGCCAATGCAACCCATGACTTGCTAGCGGCACTAGCTACAGATGCCACTACAGTGAACTCAAATATGGGCGTGAAACACAGTCGTGAACAAATTGCTCAATTGTTTGATTTGCCGTTGATGGATTTATTGTTGCAAGCACAGACCGTTCATCGCCAGCATTTTACTGCCAATGAAGTGCAGATCAGCACATTGCTATCCATCAAAACCGGTAACTGTCCTGAAGATTGCGGCTACTGCTCACAATCGGGTCATCATCGCGACACAACCAACCTGCAAGCAGAGAAGCGTATCGAAGTCGATAAAGTCATTGCCGCAGCCAAGCGTGCCAAAGCCAGTGGCTCATCACGTTTTTGTATGGGTGCGGCATGGAAGCACCCTAGCGCCAAAGACATGCCCTATGTGGTTGAGCTGGTCAAAGAAGTAAAAGCCCTCGGTCTTGAGACTTGTATGACCCTTGGCATGCTCGACACTGAGCAAGCAGCGCAATTGGCGGATGCCGGATTGGATTATTACAATCACAATTTGGACACCTCGCGCCGTTATTATGAGCAGGTTGTCAGTACGCGCAGCTATGATGAGCGTTTAGATACGATTACCAATGTGCGCAATTCTGGTATTAGCGTGTGTAGCGGTAACATCGTTGGCATGGGTGAAAGCCGTGATGATCGCATCGATTGGGTGCATGAGCTGCTAAAAATGCCCAAAGCGCCAGAGTCGATTCCGGTCAATCTATTAGTGCCTATCAAAGGTACACCGATTGGCGATAAGGTATTAGCAGAAGGTGAGCTGTCCGTTCTTGAGTGGATTCGTACCATTGCGGTGACACGTATTTGCTGCCCAACCAGCTACGTGCGTCTGTCCGCTGGTCGCGAAAGCCTATCTGATGCTGAGCAAGCATTAGCCTTTATGGGTGGTGCCAATTCGTTCTTTTATGGTGACAAGCTGCTGACCACGGGTAACGCCAGTCAATCAAGCGACAATCGACTGATGCGTGAGCTTGGTTTGACCGCGCAATTTGCCGCGCCGAGAGTACCCAAGCAAGTGCCCGTTATGGATGCGATGAATGGTCATCAATCGCAAGTCGTATTGGCGGAATAGTTTGCGGTATAACGCTACCATTATTGGATAATCTGCGCTAAGCTTGCCAACATTATTGAACGCCCTAATAAACGAGGGCGTGTCCTAAAATAAGTAAGAGAGAGGATGATGCCAGATTATTTTAACTGGATTAAAGCGGCACATATTATTTCTATGGTGTGCTGGTTTGCCGCGATATTTTATTTACCGCGACTGTTTGTTTATCATGCGATGAGCGATGATAGCATTAGCCAAGAGCGCTTTGTCATTATGGAGCGCAAGTTATATCGCGGTATTATGACGCCATCGATGATAGCGACATGGGTATTCGGTTTATGGATGTTGGGACTTGGCTGGGATGTTTATAAAACCCAAGGCTGGTTGCACGTCAAGCTGTTATTAGTGGTACTACTATCTGGCTATCACGGTGCGTGTGGTTTTTATCGCAAAAAGCTGATGGATAATCCTCACTATAAATCACACAAGTTTTGGCGCTGGTTTAATGAAGTACCAGTTTTTGCCTTAGTAATTATCGTCATTTTAGTGGTGGTCAAACCCTTCTAACATTCAGACAAATGACTGATGACCGGCTTTAGAACTAACGATCTAAAAATAAAAACGTCCGCTACTTTAATAAGTAACGGACGTTTTTTATTAGAACCTTTTGAACCTTAGTGCTTACACACTAGGGCGCATGATTTGATAGACATTGCTTAAATCATACACACGGTAGCGCGCAGGCTCACGGCGGTTTTCGCCTGCATAGCTCAGTATCAAGGCTTGCTTTGCACGTTCATCGACCCAACCGACGAACAAACCGCTATGCTCGACGCCATTGTAGCCATGATTGATATAATAGAGCCAATCACCGACCTCAATCTCACTACTGTTGGCATAAGGTCCTTGCCCATAAGTGCCTTTATGCACAGTATCACGAGTCACCCCTGCGCGCTTAAATACCGCATCCAGATAATCCCAACAGCCGCCTTGAACAATCGCGCGCTCGTTCAGTGCCATTTTGCGCGCGGTACTTACCACCTCACGCGCCGCCCTGTTGCTTTGCATCTCAGCACTGCTGAGTAACGGTAAATACTCACTATCGACATTGTCATAATTACCGGACAAAAACGCGGGTAATGCCCTAGGTGCTTGACGTTGTACGTCAGGATAACGATAAGCAGTATTGACAGCTGGCGGATTGGTGTAAAGGGTGTTATTAGAATAAGTCGTGGTTGAATAAGTGGTGTTGGTTGTCGGGCGAACATTGATAGGGCTTGAGCGATAGCTGCCAGCACGTTGAATCGTAGAGCGCGTGCTCACTTTGGCAGAGGGCACGGAAGAGTATGAAGGTGAAGCATAATCAGACTGGACGGACTTTTGGGCAATGAGTGCGCTCATACTATCTGCTTGAGCTTGGCTGACAACGCCAAAAGTTAATAAAAATAAGCTACACGACGCTGAAACCAACGATATGGGCAAACACGACATGGGCTAACTCCTTGCCAATAAAATATAAGTCATCGCATAAATGACAATCGAACATTGCAGGCTTACTTATAAACTATTTCGCTATGCGTCTGCAAGCTTTGTGAATACATTCTCAAACCCAAATGCATTATAAGAAAACCTTAAGACCACCTTACCATTTAAATTTAGTTGAGTTATTATTCATCCAAACGATAAAAAACTTAGGAAATAGCGTGTTGTCGATTAAAAAACTGATTATTGTTTGTATTTTTATACCCACTTCTATGGTTCATGCCAATGAAGAGTGCGTCAAACCGTCAGTGAATGGTGCTACCTACGTAGGCTGTTTACGCGAAGATAAATTAACGGTGGCAACGCTTGATAACACCTTATGGGCTTTAGTCAATGAAAAAGGGGCGCTGTTAACAGATTATACGTTCGACAACTTTATTGATATTAATGACACGCTATTAGGGGTGGCTAGTGGCAGTAAAAAAGGTATCATCAACAAACAAGGAAAACAGATTTTACCGACCGTTTATGATGGCATTACGCTCTATGACAATCACTACTTTCGCCTAAATCAAGACGGAAAGTATGGAGTGGCTGATCCTCTTGGAAACATCGTATTGCCCTTGGAGTATGATTGGGTTGACAGTCTAGATAATGACCACAATCACAATCGAGCCTTGATTTCAAAACAGGAGAAAAAAGGGTTAATTGACGAAAAAGGTCATATTGTCTTACCTGCAAAATACGACCGCTTATTTTGTTGTAGAGAGCCTTATTACGGCAAAGTTGCTATAGGTAACCGATATGGTCTAACCAACGAACTAGGAAATCTACTGAGCCCAATTGAGTATCAAGAGATTAAAACGTTTTCGCATCGTCCTATGATGCTAAAAGCAAGGAAGGAGGACAAATGGGGGCTCATAGATTTAAAAGGCAATATTCTACATCCCTTTGAGTTTGACCAACTGCCTAGCTTCTATCCCGATGAGGTTGGAATAGAAACATTCAAAAAGGATGGCAAGGTTGGCTTTATTAATAACGAAGGTAAGATTGTATCGTCAGCCAACTACGATAACATCTCCGTTTTTGACGATAAAAAATACGAATTAAAAAACGACAATCTTTACGGCCTTGCCAACTCCGCGGGTCAACTTATCGCTCCAGTTGAATACGCTGATATTAGTACCGCCGATGAACAAGATTTGAGAGTGGTTGAAAAAAACAAAAAATACGGTCTCATTAATGGTGCTGGCGAAATCATTTTAGCAGTAGAATACGATAAATTGGGATATCCAGATGATGAATCAGGTGTTCGAACGATCAGGAAAGAGGACAAGTACGGGCTTATCGATCGTCACGGCAGCATCCTGATACCCCCTGAATATGATATGCTAATTTGCTGTTATGCAAATGGCTATGGCTCTATCGCAAAAGGCCATAATCAAGGAGTCATTGATTCGTCTGGGAAGATATATTTGTCCGATGACTATGATTATGAAGGCGTCTCACTCAATGGGCTATTTTTAGTGGCACGTGATGATCTACAAGGTTTGGCTAATAAAGAAGAACAGCTCATGACTCCTATCGTATATGAAGATATATCTCCATTTAGTGATGGCCTATCAGCAGTTCAAAAAGACGGCAAATTGGGATATATAAATACTGCTGGAACGCTGGTCATTAAAAACATTTATAAGCGTGCACAAGCATTTCATGACGGTATTGCGGTTGTCAAAATAGACAATAAAAACTGGTTTATTGATAAACAAGGTCGTAAGGTTTTACCGCTACCCTTTGACAGGATTACTTATAATAATCCTAACCGCTATAGGGTCAGTAAAAACGGTAAGACTGGCATGATAGATGTGAAAGGCAACGTGCTTATACCGCCCATGTACAATAGACTGATGCAAATTGGGGCGCAGACCTACTTTGCGGCAAAACCAAACGCATGGGGTATGATAAGTTCCACCAATAAGACCATAGTGCCTATCAAATACCATGATATAAAAGAGTTTAGTATATTTGATAGTGCAACGACAGATAGTATGACGACCACAATGGTAGGGTTTTCTGACCCAGGAGACTGGCGCCTATATGATGCTCAAGGCAAGCGCCTTCATCCTGATAAGCGGTTCTCTAAAATCACAGCATTAAATAATGACAGCATTGTCGTTCAGTCAGAAGAAAAATGGGGATTAATTGACGCTAAAGGAGAAATCATCATTCCTATAGACTTTGAAGACGAGCCGCTCGATTACGGCTATAAGGATGAATTACACTTTGTAGGCGATAAGCAAACATTCATTTTCAATAAAAAAACGAAAGAATCTATTCTTATAGAGAAGCTACCTTAATAAATTAAAGCCAAAAAATAAAGTAACTCGCTGAGTATTTCAGATATTCGGTGAGGTTTAAGTGATTGCGTTACGTCATTACATATTATGATGTCTAAATACCATGCTAGATTTTTAATGCTAGGGCGTATCATCATCCATCTTGATATTCACATGGCGCTTGCCCAATGCTTGACCTTGCAAAATAGCTTTGGCAGCAGTTGCTTCTTGGGCAGTATCGAAGCCGCTAATATGGTACTTACGTGCATTGTCACTATCGACAATTTGTAGCTGTGCGCCGATGAGATTCACTTTATCGCCATCAAGCAGTTGAATATGCGCACGCTTACCGTGATTGTCATGAACCAATTCGCCTACACGCACCCACAAGATGCCGCTATTGATAACGCCACTCATGGATTTTTTACGCTGCTGGCGTTGCTTATTAAAAATAAAACTGCCGATAATAAGCAACGCCAGCGCACCAATAGCCAAACGCTCAGAGAGTAGACTCATCGCCATCGCAACTGCAACCGCACCAACCAATAACGCGGCCCCAAACCAAAACAGGCCATTATCAGCCATTGGTGGCTGATCCTGTAAGGTAATTTTGGCGCCATCATCAGTCAGCTTAAGCATGCAGTACTACCTATTATAGGATAACGATAAAATCAAAATAGACTATCAAAGTCTCTTAAGCATTAATAGCAAGTTACCAACCTAAGGCTGTTTTTTGCATGGCAATAAGCTCAGCGATGCCTTTTTCAGCGAGAATCAGCATATCGTCGGCTTGCGCACGAGTAAATGGCTTTTCTTCCGCCGTTCCTTGCAACTCGATAAACTCGCCTTTTTGGGTCATAACCACATTCAAATCGGTATCACAGCTAGCATCTTCTTCGTAGTTCAAATCTAGATACGCTTTACCATCTTTCATACCAACTGACACCGCCGCGACCAAACCAATCAGGGGATCCGCTTTTAGCTTTTTAGTTTTTTGGATACTTTCTAACGCATCAATAAGTGCAATCGCTGCACCGGTCACACTTGCAGTACGAGTACCGCCATCAGCTTGTAGCACGTCACAATCAAGATAAATGGTATTTTCACCCAGCTTGCTCAAGTCAATCATCGCCCGTAAGCTACGACCAATCAAACGCTGGATTTCTTGGGTACGACCTGACTGTTTGCCGCGTGCCGCTTCACGTTGGTTACGGGTATTGGTCGCGCGTGGCAACATACCATATTCTGCGGTGATCCAGCCTTTACCTTTACCTTTGAGCCAACGCGGTACGCCTGATTCGACACTAGCCGTACACAGTACTTTAGTATCGCCAAAGCTGACTAATACAGACCCTTCAGCATGCTTAGTATAATGGCGCTCAAAGCTGATCGAGCGAAGTTGGTCAAGCTCACGATTGTCAATACGCATAAAAATCCCTAGTACGGTGTTATAAAAGCAATGTCATAAAAATAATAAATAGAGGGTCAACTGACTAGCCAAACTTTATCTAGCACTGTGTTTATATCGTCAAATAGAATTCTATGATCGAATAGAAGCTAACTGAACGCCTTAGCGAACCCAAATCTTAAGATATCCTAACGTGGCAGCGGCGCAATAGCAAGATTCGCTCAAGCCATTACGCCGCTGCGTTGGTCAGTTGTAATGCTACATTTATTCTAACCCTTCCATCTTACGCAATTCTTTACGCAGGATTTTGCCCACGTTTGATTTTGGTAATTCATCGACGAACTGAACATGACGCGGACGCTTGTAACCAGTTAATTGCTTTTTGCCAAAATCAAGCAGCTCTTGCTCGGTCACGTCGCCTTTTTTGACCACGAATATTTTTGGTTCTTCGCCGCGCTTGTCACTTGGCACCCCAATAGCACCGCACTCTACAACTGCTGGATGCTCACTCATGGCTTCTTCGATTTCGTTCGGATAGACGTTAAAGCCAGAGACCAAAATCATGTCTTTTTTGCGATCAACGATTTTGATAAAGCCTTTTTCGTCCATGATACCGATGTCACCTGTTTTTAGGTAACCATTGGCTGTAAAGCTCTCAGCGGTTTCTTCTGGGCGATTTTGATAACCAATCATTACCTGTGGACCTTTGACACAAATCTCACCACGATCACCAATAGACACTTCTTTTTCGTCATCATCGATAAGAATCACATCGGTGCTAGAGGCCGGAATACCAATTTTACCCGTGAATTCAGCGATGGTCATGGGGTTAAAGGCCACCACAGGCGAGGTCTCAGATAAGCCATAACCTTCAACGATAGGCAAACCAGTGATTTTATGCCACTCTTTTGCCACGCTTGGCAGGACAGACATACCGCCACCGATAGCTGCTTTTAGGTTAGAGAAATCTAAGTCTGCAAAGCTTTCTTTATGTACTAAGCCATTAAACAAGGTATTGACTGCAGGAATAAAAGACGGTTTATATTTGGCCATCTCTTTGATCAGGCCGTCAAGGTCGCGAGGATTAGGAATCAGTAGTCCCGCATAACCTTGATACATACCATACATACCGCACACCATAAATGAGAACACATGATATAGCGGTAGCGCAGTCAGGATGACATCATTCGCTTCAGCATCGTCTTCAAAGGCGCTGTTCATCAAGGCGCTGATCTGTAGCATATTGGCGACTAAGTTGCCGTGCGACAACATCGCACCCTTGGCCACCCCAGTGGTACCGCCAGTATATTGCAACAACGCCACATCGCTTAGATTCATATCAGGGCGCTTATATTTGCTGGCTGAGACCGCATTTAGCGCATGCTTAAAGCTGGTGCTCTCTGGCAGACTATAAGAAGGAATCATCTTTTTGACATGGCGAGCGACGAGATTAATCACAGTGCCTTTTACCGTGCCAAGCATATCACCAAGCTTACAGACGATGACGTGCTTGACCTGACCTTTATCTTGCGCCTCTTCATAAGTCTTGGCAAAGTTTTCGACGATGAATAACGCTTTGGCACCGCTGTCGTGCAACTGATGCGACAGCTCACGGCTGGTATACAACGGGTTGACATTGACCAATACCATACCTGCCCGAATGATACCTAGCATCACAATCGGATATTGCAGGACATTGGGCATCATTACTGCCACTTTGTCGCCTTTGACCAGTCCTAACGACTGTAAATAACTAGCAATTTGGCGACTGTATAGGTCTAATTGCTTAAAGCTAATAGACGAACCCATGCAGATATAGGCAGGTTTTTGTCCATAACGGCTAAAGTTACGCTCGAACACTTCAAGTAAAGAGGTACTGTCATCTGGCATGTCGATAGTCGCATCGATACCATAACGCTCATAAGCATTCAGCCAAGGACTGTCGCTGGCTATCGTCGGCATCGTAGGAAAGGTGTTTGTCTCGGTTGCTGACTGAGTATCTTTCGCCACATTGTCGTTGGTTGTCTCTTTATTGATATTGTCCGTCATAACTTTCCCTAAATATTACCGTTAAAAAGATAGAATAATCTGATGAAATACCTTGGTCGTCAGAGACTTATTTATGCCTTCAAATAGACAAACAATCCTGACGCTCATTACTAAGCCTACTACAAATCGAGCAAAAAAGTTAAGCCGCTAATACGCTTTTACGACGATAATCATGCCAGCTCTATAGCGCCAAACCCATGCTATTCTATCGCTAAATAAGAAAATATATCGGCAGGCACTATAGCAGTTTTACTCATAATTCTCTATGAATACTGGCAAAACACGCTGCTAGAAACAAAAAAAATGATAAGACCGTATCCAAACGGCCTTATCATTTTTGGTCATCACGATGTCTCATAGTGCGACAATGGTTACCAGTGCTCGTAAAAAGTCACTTAGCAAACAACTGCGAAAGTCACTGATAACAATCTATCTAGAATAGATTGTTTACCGTCTACCTTTTTATCCTTTAGCATGATTTTTTTCTTCAAGCGCACGCAGATCTTTACGTAGGATTTTACCGACGTTAGATTTTGGTAGCTCATCGATAAACTCAACATAGCGAGGACGTTTATAGCCCGTTAAATTCTCTTTGCCATAGGCGATGACGTCTTCAGCGGTAAGGCTCTCATCACTACGCACCACATAAATCTTCGGCACTTCTCCACTTTTTTCATCATCGATACCGATGACGCCACATTCCAAAATCTTTGGATGACCTGACATGGCATCTTCCACTTCGTTTGGATAGACGTTAAAGCCTGACACCAAGATCATGTCTTTTTTGCGATCGACGATCTTAAAGTAGCCTTCTTCGTCCATAACACCAATATCACCGGTACGGAAATAACCGTCAGATGTCATGACTTCAGCAGTCGCATCATCACGTTTCCAGTAGCCTTTCATAACCTGCGGACCACGAACACAAATTTCACCGCGCTCACCAAGGGCCACTTCATTGCCTTCTTCATCCAAGATGGCCATATCCGTTGCTGGCATTGGCAAACCGATGTTACCTGAGAACTCGCCAGTACCTTGTGGGTTTGCTGAAGCAACAGGAGACGTCTCTGATAAACCATAACCTTGTACGATCACGTTACCGGTAATCTTCTGCCACTTCTCTGCCGTATCTTTTAATACTGCCATACCGCCACCCATCGACATCTCAAGCTTGCTATGATCTAGCGCTTGAAAAACTTCGCTGTTAGCAAGGGCATTGAACAGGGTATTGACCGCTGGGAAAAACGCTGGTGGATAGTCTTTGTAAGCTTTAATCAAGCTGGCACCATCACGTGGATTGGGTACCAGTGAACCGATACAACCGCGATATAAGCCATACATACCACAAACGGTAAACGAGAAAATATGATATAGCGGCAAGGCCGTCATGATAACCGGCTGCTCATTCATTTTTTCAAACTTATCAAACGCATCGCCAAGATAAGTATCACACTGAATCAGGTTGGCGACTAAGTTGCCATGCGTTAACATCGCGCCTTTAGCAACACCCGTGGTACCACCGGTATACTGAAGTACCGCGACATCGTCGAGACCAATGTTATTAGGGCGTTTATAGCTCTTGGCTGGGAAGCGGTTTAGCGCTTTTTTGAATTTTACGCTACCTTTGATATGGAATGCAGGTACCATTTTTTTGACATGACGCACCACTGTGTTCACAATGAGGCCTTTTAGTGGACTCATCAAATCACCCATAGAGGTCACGACTACATGATCAACCAAGTTTTTGCCAATGTCTTCATAGGTTTTGGCAAAGTTCTCTAACAGAATCAAAGCTTTGGTATCAGAGTCTTCTAACTGATGCTCAAGCTCCTTTGTCGTATAAAGCGGATTGACATTCACTAAGGTCATACCAGCGCGCAATACACCCAATACAGCAACGGGTAGCTGCAAGATGTTTGGCATCATAACCGCGACTTTATCGCCTTTTTTCAGTCCAAGTGACTGCAAATAAGCGGCAATTTGTTTGCTATAACGGTCTAAATCTTCGTAAGAGAGCTCGACATTCATGCAGACAAATGCAGTTCTACCCGCATGGTTGATGAAGTTTTGCTCAAGTATGTCGATTAAAGAAGTGTTGGCAGGTGGCATCTCAATATTATACTGAATACCAAGTTTTTCGTAAGTTTTGACCCATACTTTGTCATTACGACGAATGAGGTTGCCTTGATTTTCCATAATCTTATCTCTCCTAGTAAATAGTGCGCTATCGTTCACCCATATCAATCACAGGGTGATAAACATACGAAAACTCGGAGCGCAAGCAAATCCTCTTCAGGATGGCGAGGCTGACGAAGTGGGCGTATGGCGATGAGTAAACAATATAGCGTTAAATAGCCCTTTGTTCTTTAACATACACACTTTATACAAACTACTCAATACAAAAGATTGCTACCTGAGTTCGCAAAGTACCTTGACGCACTATATTATTTTTTATATCAATAGCTTACCTGATAATTGATAGCAGTTGACAGCAATTATTACCATATTTCAATACTGAACATTTATCTATTTATATCAGCCATCGTAACCTAATAGCCGTTTCATTAGCGTTTGCTGTCGAGCGCACTAGCAAGTTCTGTTAAGGTCACAAAGTTACGGCGCGTGCCCTCTTTATCGCTATTTGGTTGCTTGGTAAAGGTATTTGTCGCCAGTTTAGAGCTGTCACTATATTGCCAATCATTGATATAGTCACTCTGACTTAAGCGTTGACCAAATCCTGCAACGGCGATGGCAAACTGGGTATCTACATTGGCACTGTCTAAAGACTGGCTACGCTTATTAATCGGTTGATTAATGAGCTTAGAGCTGCCACCTTTTGGCGCTTTATAGCGAATTTTTAGATAGCCAAGCTCATTTAGTGCCTGACTGTTTTTGACGCTAGATTTGCTATCGCTATCACTATAACGGCGGTCGCTAAACAATCCTTTTGCACCAGTTGATGTCACTTCAAACAATGCAATGACTGCCTTACCTGCTCCCAACTCGCCGGCATCGATTTTATCATTATTAAAATCCTGCTCGTTCAGTACACGGTTTTCATAACCGATTAAACGCCACTCGCTAACCACATTTGGATTGAACTCCACTTGTACCTTGACGTCTTTGGCAACAGTGTTAAAGGTCGCTGCCAGCTCATCGCCAAAGACTTTTTTGGCTTCAGTCAAACTGTCGATATAGCTGTAATTACCATTACCGTTGTCCGCCATCTGCTCCATCATATAATCGTTGAGATTGCCACGACCAAAACCGACAGTCGATAGAGAGATACCACGATCACGATTGGCTTTGACCAAGTCCAACATCTCGTCGACGTCACTAATACCGACATTGAAATCGCCATCGGTGAGCATGATAATACGATTGATACCGTCTTTTTTCAGCGCTTGTTGCGCTTGTCTATAGGCCAGTTTTAAGGCGTCTTCGCCATTGGTCGAGCCAGCAGCATTTAAGCTCTCTATGGCAGTAAGTATTTTGGCTTTTTGATTGCCCTTGGTCGCAGGCAATGCCACACTTGTACTGCCCGAATACGTGACAATGCTAATACTGTCTTGCGCGCGCATCTGCTCGGTGAGCAACTTCAATGACGACTGTGCTAATGGCAGTTTATCGCGTGATGACATGGAGCCTGACACATCGACCAAAAACACTAAGTTGGCGGGCGGCATAACTTGATTGGTGCTTTTATTAGACCAGCTATTATCAACTGCTTTAATCCCAACTTTGACAATTTTATTATCCTGATCGGCCTTGTCCCACGGCGAATCAACCACTTCTGTTGCGACCACAAAAGGTGCATTGGCGATACGTTTGCCATCATCAAATTGATAATTAAAATAGTTAATCAACTCCTCTACGCGCACGGCATCGACAGGTGGCAGCTGCCCGTCATTAAGATAGCGGCGCACATTGGCGTAGCTGCCAGTATCGGTATCGATGGATAGAGTGGCAACCGCCATCTCAGTAGTGCGGTGTACCGGATTGGCGTCGTTTTTTTGATAATTATCACGGTCTTTTGGCTGTACAATGATTCCTGATAATGGTCGTACACTCAACTGCGGTGCAGCGTTTATCATTCTAGTATTGGCGCTTTTCGTATAGAAACTACTTGGCGCTATCATCTCTGATTGTGCTGATGTTTCTACCACTATGACAGGTGACGTAATATTTTGGTTTGACGCTGTTGCATCTTGCGTGACGGTACTGCTCGATGTCTCCGTCATCGGTTTACTTACCTGTGATGAGCTACACGCCGTCAGTCCCATCATACTGGCGACAGCACTGACTAATAGCGCATTTTTGGTTAAAGAATGAGCATGCGTTCGTGATAAATAGACAGGTGATATAGATGACGATGACATAATAGCTACTCCATATGATAGACGGCTTGGATAGACAGTTCGATGATAATGGTTCTGTGTTAAAGCTTTTATAATAATTATTGCTGAGCACTATTGCATAGTGCCTTATGAAACAGGCGTTTAGTAAAAAGGCAAACCATATGCGTCTAATTCACTATACTTATCTTATTTTGTAAAAGCTATCAGCCAAAGTGCCATCAGTACATCTATCTGGCACGTCATGACCTGTCGTCTATTCTGACTTATACCTTTTTAATTTTGCCAATATCCTTTACGATAGCACTATCCTATTTGCACACTTGCACCAATTATTTATATCTATTAAAACTGATAAGTGAACCCTATTTTATGCCTGATATTATTGATAACAGTCCTGCGATTCTATCTGATGATGTGATGGATACCCGCTCCGTGGCGGAATTCACCGAACAAGCCTATCTCAACTATGCCATGTACGTCATCATGGATCGGGCGTTGCCCAATATCGCTGACGGCCTAAAACCTGTCCAGCGTCGTATCGTCTATGCCATGAGCGAGCTTGGGCTAAAATCGACGGCGAAAGCGAAAAAGTCTGCGCGTACCGTCGGTGACGTGCTGGGTAAATACCATCCGCATGGTGATAGCGCCTGTTATGAGGCGATGGTGCTGATGGCACAGCCGTTTAGTTATCGCTATCCGCTGATCACTGGTCAAGGTAACTGGGGTAGCCCTGATGATCCCAAGTCCTTTGCCGCGATGCGTTATACCGAAGCTAAAATGTCTGCTTATGCCAATACTTTGCTTGCAGAACTCGGACAAGGCACGGTCGATTGGCAAGATAACTTCGATGGCACCATGCAAGAGCCAACCACTCTGCCTGCCCGCCTGCCGAATATTTTATTAAACGGCACGACTGGTATTGCCGTCGGTATGGCAACCG
Source organism: Psychrobacter sp. TB67 (assembly GCF_000511065.1). Classification (NCBI taxonomy): domain Bacteria; kingdom Pseudomonadati; phylum Pseudomonadota; class Gammaproteobacteria; order Moraxellales; family Moraxellaceae; genus Psychrobacter; species Psychrobacter sp. TB67. Next base: position 48,816 of record NZ_AYYA01000055.1, on the reverse strand, counting down.
ATATCCCGCCGCATAACCTAAATGAAGTGGTACGCGCAGCGATTCGCTTGCTAAAAAATCCTGAGCTATCGGTTAAGCAATTAACCCAATCAATACCAGCACCTGATTTGCCAACGCCAGCTGAAATTATTACCAGTAAAAAAGACTTGCAGTCGATGTATGAGACTGGTCGCGGCAGCTATAAAATGCGCGCCACCTTTCATATTGACCCAAAAGAAAAAAATCTCGTCATCATCGATGCGCTTCCTTACCAAGTGTCAGGCAATAAGATTCAAGAGCAAATCGCTAAGCTCATGACGGATAAAAAGCTGCCTTGGATTACTGATATTCACGATGAATCAGACCATGAAAACGCTTGCCGTATCGTGCTTGAGCTAAAATCTACCCGCGTCGACGTGCAGCGAGTAATGAGCCATTTATTTGCCAGTACCGACCTTGAAAGCAATTACCGCGTCAATATGAATATGATTGGCCTAAATGGTAAACCTCAAGTCAAAAACCTCAAAGAAATCCTTGAAGAATGGCTCGTCTGTCGCCGCTCAGTGGTCACGCGCCGTTTGCAATATCGCCTCGATAAGATTGATAAGCGCTTGCATATCCTTGCAGGTTTGCTGATTGCTTATCTGAATATCGATGAAGTCATTCGTATCATTCGTGAAGAAGACGATCCAAAATTATCATTGATGCAAGACTATGACCTGACTGAGATACAAGCCAATGCTATCTTGGACATTCGTCTGCGTCAGCTCGCTAAACTAGAAGAGATTGAGCTTCGCCGCGAGCAAGATGAGCTGGCTGCTGAACGCGCTATCATTCAAGAATACTTGGACAATCCAGACAGCCTGACCAATCTGATGATTGATGAGCTTACCGCCGATATGAAAGAACACGGTAACGAGCGCGTGGCACAATTGGCAGAACGCGAAGAAGCGCAAGCGCTCAAAGAGTCGGATCTCATACCGAGTGAGCCGATTACCGCTATCTTATCCAAAGCGGGATGGATACGCGCGGCCAAAGGTCATGATGTCGATGCTCAAGGCATGAGTTATCGCTCAGGCGATGGCTATCAAGCCTACGCGCGCGGTAAATCCAACGAAAAAATCTATGTCCTCGATAGCACTGGGCGTAGCTATAGTATCGATGCGCACAATCTCGCTTCCGCGCGTGGTCAAGGTGATCCGTTGACCAGCGTGCTCAAACCGCCAGCAGGTGCAAGTTTTGAGCAGTTGCTCACAGGCAAAGATGATGAGCGTATCATCCTCGCCAGCTCCGCAGGTTATGGCTTTATCAATACAATCGGCAACCTCGATAGCAACCAAAAAGCGGGTAAAAATATCATTAACTTCGCTAGTGATAAAAGCTTGCTTCCCGTCGCTCGGATCGATGCGCCAGTCGAGAATACTGCCAATAGTGAAGATAATGACAATACTATTAAGCATACGCCTGACCACGTCGCCGTCGTGACGAATGCCGGATATTTACTCATCTTTGCGTTAGAGGATTTGCCTGAGCAAGCACGCGGAAAGGGCAATAAGATGATTACCCTCAAAGGCGATGAAGAGGTATTAGCTATCACCCCAATGAGCTTGCAAGATAGCTTGATCATTACGGCGGGCAAACGTCATGTGACCTTAAAGCCGATGGATTTGGCAAATTATAAAGGCAGTCGCGGTAATCGTGGTGGACAGTTGCCAAGAGGCTTTCAGAATGTGACGAGTGTTGAGGTTGGGTGATTAGGTCGAATATAAAACATCTTAATAAAAAGGCATCTTAAGATGCCTTTTTTCGTTTATAATCTACAAATGTCTATAAAAATTAAAAGTAGTTTAATTTCAGATGTGACGACACTACTTGACGTCTAATACATACGTATACTTCCCATCTATATTCATCTAGCTATTACTAAGTTAAAATAAGGGTTATAAATGATAGAAAATATTACTTATCATATTCTTCACAAAGAGCAAGGAACTACTGAAAACGTTAGGATTGAAATCAACCCTGAAGTATTAAATATTTCAGACACAAGTCATGAGTTGCTTAATCAGCTAATTGATCGTTATAGAGGTAAAGCAGGTAAAGGGTATGGAAAATTTGAAGAGGATATCGACAACTTCCCAATATCAACTATATTAGAAAACTACCTTAATGAAGATCATTCAGATGACTTTGCTATAACAACAGAACGCTTAATGAATGTACTCAAAGCACGAAGCGAAAGTCAAGCTGGAGCCAAAGGGGGTAAAATTGCTTTCATACATTACACTGAGGCAAATGAAGATTATTTCCTAATAGCATTGCTCACTGAAAAAACTGGTGTAATGGCAAAAGACTGGAACTTAACCCTAGATGAATTTCTGAATATAGATAATATGAGGTTCGCAGGTCGAATTAATTTGAATGAATGGCAAGATGTCAATTGCGATAAACGTTACATCAGCTTTCTTAAGGGTCAAGGTAATGTATCTGATTACTTTAGAAGATTTATGGGTTGTAACGATGCAGTAATGGCGAATTTCGAAACCAAAAACTTAGTTACTTTTATTAATAATTTTGCAACGGAACAAGGTATGGATTTAAATGAACGGAAAATTCTCTCAGAGAATGCTAAGTCTTATTTAAGCCAGTTGTCCGAAGAGAATGAACCATTTATTTTACAAACTTTCGCTAATAACATTTGGTCTGAAAATCCTCAAGTTTTTATTGATAGTATTGAGCGTAGCGGTGAAGAAAACGGTACTTCAATATCAGATGGCTTCATACCTCATAAAACAGCACTAAGAAGGCTTACCGTTTTTACACATAAAACTCAGCATTGGAGTATGAGCTTCGACGCTACAGCTATTCAAAATGAAGATGTTCGCTATGAGAATGGTAATATTATTTTAAGCAATCCACCTAGTGATCTAATCGCCGCTTTTGGTGCCAATAATACAGAGTAAAAATGACTATTATTTTTTCACAGTTAGTTAGTTTATATCGTGAAGCCAAATTTGATAACGAATTGGTTTGCGCAGATTATCACATTCAAAATAGCTCAGATCTTGATTTAGTATGCGAACTACTGGCTGATAACAATTTTGAAAAAACTCAAATAACTCATGTTTCTGGTGATTTATCTGTTGGTAATATCTTAGAACTACAAATAAACCCTCCTAGTACTAAATTAGGATGGCTATACCAAAGTGTGGAGGAATTTGTCAAAAGCGACTTCCCAAAGACCCTGTCTACAACCTCTATATCTAAAAACCCCTACTATATCGTTAAATTGGATTATTATTCGAAAGACTGTGAACCCTTAGATATTATAACTAACTATGATACCGTTAAAAGATTGTTACAACATTTAGCCTCTATATGTATATATCCTGATGTAAGTAATAAGAAACTAGTGTTTTTCAGTAAATATACTTTTGAAGTTAGCTATGACATAGCTAACCGTGTAGGCGAATTTATTCAGATATTTACTGATCTTAATCAAAAAACTAAAAAGGTTATTGAAGATTTCTGTGATTGGCTAGATGACGATCAAGCAAGTAAACATCTCAGCGAAAAAAAGGCCATTCTTTCATATGTCCTTGCTAATACTCGAGAGAATGAGGAAGAGTTAAACCTAATAGATATAGTATTAGAGATTCAAAATATTTATAACGCAACTCTTGCACAGTTTGATTTGTATATTGAAGACTTCAGATATGAAAAGTTCGTCAAAAAACTTGAGGAAAATAGTGAAAAGTTTATAAACCGCGTTAATGATAGTATTTCAAAAATATTATCGCAGGTATTAGCCTTGCCAATCGCTGCAGCTATACCAGCGTTGCTAAGAAGCAATCAGATACAGGTCGACTATGTAGGCCATATTATTATTGCTCTTGCACTGATTGCTTATGCTACTATTTGTTATTTTGCTTTGACTGTGCAAAGTGAAGTTCTTAGTAATATCAAGACTCAGGTTGAACAGTTTGAAGATCATGGAAAAATCCCATCTAGCTTAAAGGAGCAATGGGGAAAGGATAAGAAACAAATCAACAGTCTTATACAGAAACAAAGGCATCTTTATTACGTCATGATGACAGTTGTGTTTTTAGTAATTATTTATGGTGGCTCAAAATTATTTTCAGCAATTTTTAGTTAATTTCACTAATTTATTTCTTGAAGCTTTAAATACAGTATCTTCCTCTCCTAACCCTGCCTCAACCCCAAAATAGGAATCACCAAGTCTTCCTCATCGGTCAAATGTTGCAAGAGTAAATCGGTTGCATCCACCAAGGTTTGATGCAATTGCTCTGCCAACGCTTTATCCTCAACCTCACTTCTCGCCAGCGTATCGTTTTGACTTTGCAATTTATCCAGTAGCGCATTGAGATACTCGTGATCATGACCTAATATCTCAAAAGCAGGCGCGAGTGCAGGATACATGCTCACAAACTCTGGGAAAAACCCATCGTCCTCTACCCCATGGTGTTGATGCAACTTTAAGATATGCATATTGATACGTTTGAGGATTTGTGAGCGATATTCCGCCCAATCAAACTCGCCATCAATATAAGCCTCGCTAATTTGAGTGAGGATGCGTTGGCGTTTACGAATATTGGTGTGCACCTTGAGCCAACCTGAAGTTTTATAGGCATAATCGGCGGCAAACCATTGATCAGGTGGCAGCTTATTGTATAAAAACAACCAATCTGCCTCTAAGCGGCTATCTGGATGTCTTGGCGCGAGACTGAATAAATCATCGTCGAGGGCTTGTTGGCTAGTATTGTTTTGGACGAAATCAGTCATTAGGGAGTCCTCGTTTTTATTGTTAGCGTTCAATTTTTACGGCTTAACTCTTTATATTAATAATTACTATATGGGGTTTTTTATCCCTTCTTTATAGTGGCAACCAAGCAAAACACTTTTCTAATCTTCGCAACAATAGTATTAAAGACATTGTTTGGGCGCGAAACCAGTAACATAACCCACCATTACAACCTCATAACCGCTCATTTATAATGGCTTGTCTTAGTGAATATAAGCTTACGCCATGAGTAAACGTATCAGCCTAATTTTCCCGCATCAACTGTTTGCTGATACCTCGCTTTGGCAAGAGGAGTGCTACCTGATTGAAGAGGACTTGTACTTTACCCAGTTTCCTTTTCATAAACAAAAGCTAGTCCTGCATCGTGCCAGTATGAAAGCCTATGAGCAGAAATTAATTAATGCGGGCAAAACCGTACATTATATTGACTCATCACATGAGCATAGTGACTGCCGCCAGCTCATTGCTAGCTTTGTCAGTATTAAGCATGAGCCTGATACTGACATTAATAATAGCGATGCCATTGCAAAAATATACTGCATTGATATCGTCGATGACTGGTTACGGATGCACATTCAAGAAGCCATAGTAAAAGCTGATATTGAGTTTGATGTTTCGCCAACGCAAATGTTTTTGAACCCGCTACCTATCTATTGTGACTTCTTTAAAAACAATCGACTGTTTCATCATGACTTCTATATCCAAGCGCGAAAACGTGAAAACATCCTTATCGATGACGAGCAAAAACCTATCGGTGGGCAATGGTCATTCGATGAAAACAATCGCAAAAAGTATCCACGTAAACAGACACCGCCTGCGGTCGAATTCCCTGAATTAAGCGTATATTACGAAGAAGCAATAGCGTATGTTGAGGACAACTTTATCACGCACTACGGTGAGGCCAATCCTGACTTTCGCTATCCGACCAGTCATATTGAGGCCGAAGCTTGGCTAGAGAATTTTTTATCGAAACGCTTCAAAGACTTCGGTAAATACGAGGACGCTATCGTTGCCGACGAGCACGTTTTGCATCATAGTATTTTAACCCCAATGCTGAATACGGGACTGTTAACGCCTGAACAAGTCATCACGCGCACGCTTGAGATTAGCGAAGCATATGACATTCCTATTAATTCCTTAGAAGGCTTTATACGCCAAATCATAGGCTGGCGTGAGTTTATGTATGGGCTCTATGAGTCTATCGGGCGTAAGCAGCGCACGAGTAATTTTTGGGGTTTTAAACGTAAGATACCGCCAAGCTTTTATACCGGTGATACCGGCATTGAGCCGATTGATACCACGATTAAAAAGCTGCTTAAAACCGGCTACGCGCATCATATCGAGCGCCTGATGGTTTTTGGCAACTTTATGCTGCTGTGTGAGTTTGATCCTGATGAGGTTTATCAATGGTTTATGGAGCTATTTATTGACTCCTATGACTGGGTCATGGTGCCCAATATCTATGGCATGAGTCAGTTTGCCGATGGTGGTCTTATGGCGACTAAGCCGTATATCAGTGGTAGTAATTATATTAATAAAATGAGTGATTATCCCGTTAAATCCAAAGGCGAGACATTAGAATGGGCGGCGATATGGGATGGCTTGTTTTGGCGCTTTATGCATGTCCATCGTGACTTTTTTGAAAAGAATCCGCGTATTGGTATGCTACTATCGATGTGGGATAAGATGGATAAAGCTCAACAAAAAGAGCATCTAAAAAATGCTAATGATTTCTTAAAAAAACTTGATAAAGAAACTTAAGCTAGTATCTATAAAATAACACTTGCAATAAAAAATAAAGTATAAAACTATAAAGGATATTTATGTTTACCGAATTCAAAGCCAGCGGCGCCTCAAGTACCAATAAAATTCCAACGCCAAAGATCATCTTTTTTGATATTGATGATACGCTAAGTCGTGCAGGAATTATCGCAGAACACAATCAAGCCACTTTAGAAGCCTTAGCCGACAGCGATGTTAAATTAGTCATCTCCACAGGTCGCTCAAAAGCCATATTACCGCCTGACATTTTAGCGTTACTTGAAGCCGATGTCCTCGACGCTATCATCTGTATGAATGGTCAATATAGCTTTGATAACCATAGCAGAATCAGTCACTATCCATTATCAGATATGCAAACGGCTAAAATCGTAACGCTGTGCCAAGCCAGTCAACTTATTCATAAATTCGATTCTGCGACGCATATCGCGTGGTCAGATGAAAACGATCGTCTGCGAGAGTTTAATGCGCGGACGCCGAACTCAATCGTTGATCCCTGTTATTACCAAAGTAATGAAGTCTATCAGTGCTCGGTATTTTTTAATAATCAGGTCGATAAAATGCAAGATATCGATTTTGCCTCGGATGGATTGAAATTAGTACATTGGCATCATATTGGCGCGGATATTCTACCGAGTGACGCCTCAAAAGCGCGTGGCATTCTCGATGTTTGTGAATATTATGGCATCGATGCTAGCGACTGCATGGCGTTTGGTGATGGGATGAATGATTTGGAGATGTTTGATTTGGTAGGCTTTGCCGTAGCAATGGGCGATGCGCAACCGGATTTGATTGCGCGTGCAGATTTTGTCACAGGCACGATTGAAGAGCGTGGTATTCAGTCAGTGCTTGAGCGTTTGGATCTAAGCTAAGCCTTATACAGTTTCAATTTCATAGTTATCTAAACTAACAATAGTAAGATGTTGCATAATACTGTATTTCAAAATTATTAAAGTCTCTGACTATTTTTATTGAAAGCTTTATTAAAAAATACTTACCTTTAATTTTGCTCTTCGTACGGAAATGGAAAGTACTGGCTGCACTCATCTTTATAACAACCAAAGCTATACTTAGAACCATCGCTGCATTCTACATAGCCATAAGCACCAGCATTTAAAGTAATCTCACAAATATTATTATGTATTTTGATATCTTTGAATGTCATATCACAAGTGGTTATAGAGTTCATGATATAAATATCTCTATCAGACTCTTGTGTGACCAATGATAAGATATACTTTAAATCTTTGTGGGTTAGCGACCATAAAATACCATTGTCTGTTACATCGCCTTTAATCGAGGTATCTGCATCAACACATACCGTCTCATAGACTTTATTGTTTTGCCCTTCTTCTTGGCAGGCAGTTGTATATATAGCTATAAATAGTATAACGACAACTTTATAGATATTTTTTGAGGCGATCATAAATGACTTCTCTTCACTAACATTTTTATCAGGCCACTTTTTATTCATTTCTAGATTGAAAGTTTTTAGTCCTAATTACGTACTAAATAATGAACAACGCAAGCAACCATTTTTAATCTGTTATATTGTTAACTTGCTTATTTAGCCACTTTTTTTCAAACATGACTAGGGGCTGTATAGGTTGAAATTTTAACCCGAAAAGAAAGACTCAACCCTTCGCTGCAATCAATCCATAAACCCAACTACCCATTTTATAAAATTCGACCATAATCAAAATAAGCACCACCGCTGCCAATACATAAGCTAGCCAGTTGGGCACACTACTCAACCAACCAATCGTAAATGCCAAGCCCATATAAGTCTCAACTGGCCAATTAATAATAGCGGTCGGTGAGCCAGCGTTAAACAGCGTCATAAAGGCGACGATACCAAGCACAGCCGTGATTATTGCAGCACGTTTACGATTATTCATCTCATTCCTCTTCTTAATTCAATCAAGTTGCTTATCAAGTGATTCATCTTTTAATTTTGAAAACCTATACATTTTTTAGTGTCTTAATCTATGCCACTAACCGCTCAAGGCATTGTTGATTCATCGTTGAGGTATCGTTAAGGCATCGTCAAACCACCATCCACAGCAATGGATTGACCAGTAATAGCCGCACTCAAATCCGATGCCATGAGCAATACAGCATTGGCAAAGTCATCCACTGAGGTCGCTTGACGTAACGGTGTGGTGCTGGCGATATAATCAAATACCTCTTCAGTTGTTGAGCGGCTGGCGTCCGTGGTTTTAAGCAAGCCACCTGCCAACAAATTCACGCGGATACCATGTTGACCAAGCTCAGCGGCTAAATTACGCGTCAGTCCAATCAACGCCGATTTGGCAGTCGTATAGTCGTAATAAGTGACCACAGGATTATAAACAAGGTTGGTTGAGATATTGATAATCTTGCCCATTTTTTGCGTTTTCATTTGTGGTAGTACTGCTTGTACGGTATTAACTGCGCCTTTGACGATGCCATCCATTTGCTGGGAGAAGTGCGCCCATTTAACGGTTTCAATACTGGTATAGTCGGCACTAGGATTAAATTGGTAGCTTGGCAAGGCGTTATTGACCACTATGTCAATGCGCCCGTAGCGCGCAACGACCGCCTTTGCCAGCGCTTGTACTTGCTCAAGTTCAGTGACATTAGCTTGATAAGCAAATGCTTGCCCGCCAGCAGCGACGATGTCGGCAACGACTGCCTCAGCAGCCTCTTTACTATTGAGATAATTGACACAAATGCTTGCCCCTGCCGCTGCCATTTGCTGGGCAATTTGTGCGCCTAGTCCACGACTGGCACCAGTGACGATGGCGACTTTCTCAGGCAATAACGCCGGTATAACAGTGTTATTCTGGGTCATGATGTTGCATCCTTTATTATTATGGTATGGTTGGTCTATTCACGTTATTGAAAATACGGTATAAAAATAAACCAGCTCATCATAGCATGATTGCTTCCTTTGATTGCTTTACCTAGGCTGGGCTATTCTGACACTGCCTTCGACTTGTAAGGCATTGCCTATCGTAATGTCTATTCGCGATTGCCCTTTAAATTACTGGGTATAATAACCATAACAGGGCAACTATCGGTGCTGAGCCTGTAATCATTAGCCGCCTTTATTTATTTTTATCGATTTGCCTTACCTTTATCTAGGAGAGATATTTTGACTCATTTATCATCGCCCCATGCCACTGCCAACACAGCGGCGCGTAACGGTCGTTTAGTACCAAAAGCCTTATTAGCCATGGCAGTCGGCCTAGCACTGGCCAGCTGTAGCAACGCTGACAATGCCGCTGATGGCAACGCTACTGCTAGCAATGAGACGCTAAATCTGTATAACTGGTCAGAGTACATGCCGCAAGAGATTTTGGATGGCTTTGAAGAAGAGACGGGCATTTCGGTCAATTACACCACCTTTGACTCTAACGAAGCCATGTACGCCAAGCTCAAACTACTCGATGATTCTAGTCAGTATGACTTAGCGATTCCATCGACGTATTATGTCGAAAAAATGGCCAAAGAAGGGCTATTGCAAGAGCTTGATAAATCTAAACTGAGTAACTTTAAAAACCTCGATACCTCATTTACCAATACCAAGGTTGACCCTGAGAACAAATACTCAATTCCTTATATGTGGGGCAGCACTGGTTTGGCCATCAATGGCGATTCGGTCGATCCTGCGACGGTCAATAGCTGGAACGATCTGTGGAAACCTGAGTATAAAGGTCAAGTGATGCTGACCAATGATGTACGCGAAGTGTTTGGTATGGCGCTCCTCACCCTTGGCTATTCGGGTAACAGCAGCAATCCTGACGAGATCAAAGCCGCTTATGACAAGCTCACTACCTTGATGCCAAACGTCAAAACCTTTAACTCAGATGCGACACGCATGCCTTATATCGAAGGCGAAACGTCACTCGGTATGACGTGGAATGGCGAAGCCGTCATGGCCAATGACGAAGGCTTAACCAGCTTGGTCTATAAGTACCCAAGCGAGGGCGCGATACTCTGGATGGACAACTTTGTCATTCCGAAGAACGCCAAACAGGTGGATGCCGCGCACAAATTTATCGACTACCTACTGCGTCCTGAGAACGCCAAGATTGTCAGTGAAGAGATTGGTTATGCCTCGCCGAACTTGGCAGCGCGTGAGCTGATGGAGGAAAGCGTGCGTAATAACCCAACCATTTATCCTAGCAAAGAGGTGTTGGCCAAAGCTGAATTCCAAGAAGACGTCGGTGATGAAGCCCTGCAAGTGTACCAGCAGTATTGGGATAAGCTAAAAACGGGTCGTTAATACAGAAGGCTAGAAAAACACGCCCTAAAAATATTGTTTAAGTAAAAACGCTGACTTGTGAGAGTCAGCGTTTTTATTTGTTTTCTTCATAAATGTAAATCTGTCTCGCTGCCTTTATGCTCAATACGGCGCTGTTCACGGCGCTGATAACGCAGGCCAGAAGCAGCAAACCATTGCGGCTTGGTCTTTTGTAATAAATCACTTAATCGCTGCAACTGTACTTGCAGAGTTTGGGTCAACCAAAAATAGCCCTGCCACTCAAAACCTAAATTCTGCACGCTCGGATACTCTGATACCGCGATGCGAGTAATGGGGCGAAATACCTCATCGTTTGGGCTACGTAATACCGCAGCCATATGCTGCATTGCCTGCGTTAATTCGTGCTGATAATGGATAAGCAAAATATGATTTTCATCGTCAATCTCGATATTTGCCAAGCGCGGTGCGGCACTTAACAGCAAATCAATGGTACCGATAATATTACGATGGGTACGCTGAATGGTTTCTAGCGTTTCTTTATCAATGCCCGATTCACTGGCAGTCGCTGCGATATGCGGACGCACGGCAAGCAAGCGCTTATTAATCTTTTGTAACGCCTTCACCAAGGCTTTATTGACGGGTGTATCCGGTATAGAACTGCTCGATGGATAAATAATACTGGCTGAACTGGTCGCCTTACTATATTTAAACGGCTTGGGTACTAGTACATCGGCATCAATATGATTGCCCACTCCTGCATACAAATTGCTGCACGTCTCAAGATTGCTGGCCAACAAAAACCGCCACATCAACGTCGACTTCAGCGGTAAAATTAATGTTGCTGCGACCGCCACCCCTGCGCCAAGCAAAATATTAAACGCGCGATATAAGCCATCTTGGGCAATACTGCTGTGGTCAGGACTCGATACAATCATCAGCATGGTAATGCCTGTTAGCAGCCCAATATAACCCAATTGCTTGACCGCCACATAACCGATTATGCCACTGATAATGCCAATCAGCCCATAATACAACCACAGCCAACCACCGATATCTTTAATCAACCATAAGAAGCTAAGCCCGACCAACACTCCAAGCAAAGTACCCAATATCCGCTCTTTAGCCTTGGTATAAATCGCGCCCTGATATTGCAACAAACCCAAAATTACAAACACGGTAATGGTCGTCCACTCGCCATGTGGCAAGTGCGTAAACTCATTTAACAACAGTGCAATAAGTACGGCCACACCCAAACGTATGGCATGCAAAATATCCGCATGCTGGTAGCGGGCATAAGGCTCTACAAACGGTGCCGTAAATCGTTGCCAAAAAGTCGGTTTCACGCAGGGTATCTCTTATAATAAAGGAATAAAAAGGTGGTTAAATCCTAGCTACTGGCTTAACCACGAATAAAGCGATGGTCAAAAAATAACGCCTTTTACCTATTAAAAGATAAAAGACGTCAAAGGTCAAAACATGCTAGCACATAACGACAAAAAAACATCCGAAGAAGATAGCATTTGGCTATTGATAACACTAAGAGACGCTGACAAGTAGTTGCAAGTGGGTGTCAGTATCTCTGTTACTTACAAGTGTAAGTCTGACTCGCCACCCTGCTCTTTCATTCTACGCTGCTCGCGCCTTTGATAGCGCAGACCAGAAGCAGCATACCACTGCGGTTTGGTCACTTGTAGCAGATCACTTAGCTGTCGCAGTTGAGTTTGCAACGTTTGCGTCAGCCAAAAATAGCCCTGCCACTCAAACGTTGCAGTCTGTACGCTAGGATATTCTGATAGCGCAATACGCGTAATCGGTCGAAAGGTTTGATCGCTTGGACTGCGTAGTACTGCTGCGATATGCTGCATGGCTTGTGTCAACTCGTGCTGATAGTGAATCAGTAGCGTATGGTTTTCATCATCGATATCGATATTCGCCAAGCGCGGCGCCGCACTGAGCAATAAATCGATGGTACCGATGATATTGCGGTGGGTACGCTGAATCGTTTCTATGGTTTCTTTATCAATGCCTGATTCGCTTGCAGTGGCAGCGATATGGGGCCGTACTGCGAGTAGTCGCTTGTTTATTTGCTGCAGCGATTTTAACAATGCTTTATTGACAGGGGTATCTAGAGTAGCGCTATTTTTGGCATTATTCAGGCTCGCTGAGCTTGTCGCTTTAGTATAAACAATCGATTTAGGAGCCACTATTTCAGCATCGATATGATGCCCGACACCAGCATAAATAGTGCTACAGGCCTCCAAGTTATTTGCCAATAAAAAGCGCCACATTAAGGTAGATTTGAGGGGCAAGACCACTGTCACTATGACCGCAATACCCGTACCAATTAAAATATTGAGTGCGCGATAGACACCATCTTGCGCTATGTTAATTTGATTTAAATTAGAGACGATCATTAGCATAGTAATGCCAGTCAGTAATCCGGTATAGCCTAGCCGCCTGACCGAAAAATAACCAATAACCCCACTGATCATTCCAATCAGCAAGTACTCTATCCCTAACCAAGCACCCGTCCCTTTATTGAACCATAAGATCGCAAATGCCACGACAATACCTAAAACTGTGCCCAGTACTCGCTCTTTGGCCTTGGTATAAATAGCGCCTTGATACTGTAGCAATCCTAAAATAATAAAGACGGTGATCGTCGTCCATTCTCCGTGTGGAAAACGGCTTATTTGATTGGCTAACAGCGCAAGTACGATGGCTGCACCTATACGTATGGCATGCAAGATATCAGCGTGCTGATAGCGCGCATAAGGTTCAATAAATGGTGCAGTAAATCGTTGCCAAATTTTTGGTTTCACGCACAGGTACTCTTATTAATTGAAGAATATGTAGTCAGTGAGAAATAATATCGAACCATCATGTACTGCTGATATCGATTTTTCTTGCTACTCTAATTTTCGTGAATGGCATTAGACGTAAAAGACTAAGCGTTACTTAGACATTAGCAGCATAACCAGCTATCAAAAAAAACGTCTTTTGCCTGTTAAAAGGTAAAAGACGTTTGAGAACAAAGCAAGGCAATCAGTCACTGGATGTAAATCAAACCCATTAAACCTCTAAGAAGTCCAAAATACCTTCAGCGGCTTCACGCCCTTCCCAAATGGCGGTTACGACCAAATCAGAACCACGTACCATATCGCCACCAGCGAAGATTTTGGGGTTTTTGGTTTGGAATTTAAAGGTTTGCTTTTCGAGAGCCAAAACACGGCCAGAGCTGTCCATCGCCACTTGCTGTGACTCGAACCAATCGGCAGGACTAGGGCGGAAGCCAAAGGCCATAATCACTGCATCACAAGGGATAATCTCTTCAGAATTTACAATTGGCTCTGGACGCTGACGACCACGATTATCAGGCGCACCTAAATGGGTCGTCACGACTTTTACGCCTTTGACCTTACCATTTAAGCCAATGATTTCGGTTGGCTGACGGTTAAATAAGAACTCAACACCTTCCTCGCGGGCATTGACTACTTCGCGGCGCGAGCCTGGCATATTTTCTTCATCACGGCGATAAGCGCAGACGACTTGCTCAGCGCCTTGGCGGATACTGGTGCGATTGCAATCCATTGCTGTATCACCGCCACCGAGCACCACCACTCTTTTGCCTTTAAAATCGATATACTCTTCGGGATTTTTTTCCCAATCGTTACAACGGTTCACGTTGGCAATCAGGTAATCTAGCGCATCATAGACACCGTCTAACTCCTCGCCAGCGAAGCCGCCACGCATATAAGTGTAAGTGCCCATACCCATAAACACCGCATCGTACTCGCCTAATAGCTCATCGATACTAACGTCGGTACCGATTTCTGTCTCTAGACGAAACTCGATACCCATGTCTTCAAAGATGACCCGGCGATTGCGCATGACGTCTTTTTCCATCTTAAACTCTGGAATACCAAAGGTTAATAAGCCGCCGATTTCAGGACGTTTGTCAAAGACAACTGGTTTAACGCCATTTCTCACCAAGATATCTGCACAGCCCAAACCTGCAGGTCCTGCGCCAATGATAGCGACTTTTTTGTCCGTCCAAACCACGTCAGACATATCAGGTCGCCAGCCAAGCGCAAAGGCGGTATCGTTAATATACTTCTCAACATTACCAATAGTGACCGCGCCAAAGCCATCGTTCAGGGTACAAGCACCTTCACATAGGCGATCTTGGGGACAGACACGGCCGCAAACCTCAGGCAAAGTATTGGTACGGTGGCACAACTCAGCGGCTTGGAATATCTGCCCTTCGGCGGCCAATTTGAGCCAGTTAGGAATGTAATTGTGTACAGGACACTTCCACTCGCAGTACGGGTTACCACACTCAAGACAGCGATGTGACTGCTGCGCCACTGGCTCACTCTCGAATGGTTTATAAATCTCGACAAACTCCGTTGAGCGCGTTGCGATGTCTTTTTTAGTCGGCTCAAGCCGAGGCACATCTAAAAACTGAAAACTATTTTCTAAGCGTTTTGCCATGGTGTTATCTCTTTTATAGTGGGTGATAACAGCCAATATCTGCAGCCTCAATGAGGCAAATTTACGGATAAGGGCTGTCATTTACCTGCTCAAAACCTATGAGTTAAGATGCTCGTAAACCTATTACTGACTGAGCTACTGTGGGTCAGCCATCGTGGTCTTAAGCAAGCTTGCAATGTTTGCCGCTTTTGGCTTCACCAAGTAAAACTTGCGCACGTAATGCTCAAAGTCAGCCAAAATAGTCTGACCCCACGCGCTACCAGTTTTATCCACATGAGTCTCAAGCACTTGTTGTAAGTGAATACGATGACCTTCCGTCTGCTCGCTTGAGATACGGTTTAAGTCAATCAATTCATGATTACAACGATCAAAGAAGTCCCCTTCCATATCGAGCACATAAGCGAAGCCGCCCGTCATACCCGCGCCGAAGTTAAGACCAGTACGACCAAGAATAGTCATGATGCCGCCCGTCATATACTCACAGCAATGATCACCCGTGCCTTCGATGACCGCATGCGCGCCAGAGTTGCGCACCCCGAAGCGCTCGCCTGCTGTGCCCGCTGCGTACAACTTACCACCGGTTGCGCCATATAGACAGGTATTGCCGATAATGGCAGTATCTTGCGCGGTAAAGCTAGAGTCTTTGGGTGGATAAATGACAATCTCGCCACCTGCCATGCCTTTGCCCACATAGTCATTGGCATCGCCTTCTAGCTCAATATGTAAGCCACCAGCATTCCAGACGCCCAAACTCTGCCCAGCAGTACCCGTCAGATGCAGTTTGATTGGCTTCTCATTCATGCCCAGATTGCCCCATACTTGCGCAATCTCACCTGAGATACGTGCGCCAATGGAACGATCACAATTACCGACGTAATAGCTATAATCGCCGCCATTACCTTGACGAATATTGAGCAGCATATCGCTAATCATTTGCTCCGCAAGCAAGCCTTTATCAAACGGCTCATTACGTTCTACCTGACAAGTCTGCGCTTTGCCGCTACTGGCTGGATGGCTAAATAACAGCGGCGACAAATCTAAATGACGCTGCTTATCGGTATTACCCTCTAGCACATCAAGCAAGTCTGTACGTCCGACCAACTCCTCCATGCTACGCACACCCAATGCAGCAAGCCACTCACGCGTTTCGGTGGCGACAAACTTAAAGAAGTTAATCAGCATTTCTGCTTCGCCAATGAAATGCTCGTCACGCAGTTGGGCTTTTTGGGTGGCAACGCCCGTCGGACAGTTATTGAGATGGCAAATACGTAAATACTTACAACCAACAGCAATCATCGGCGTCGTACCAAAGCCAAAGCTTTCGGCACCAAGGATAGCGGCTTTAACCACATCAAGACCAGTTTTTAGACCACCATCGGTTTGGATACGTACTTTGTCTCGCAAGCCATTGACGCGTAATGACTGATGGGTCTCGGCAAGACCCAACTCCCACGGCGAGCCAGCATGGTGAATAGAGGACAACGGTGACGCTGCCGTACCGCCATCATAACCTGAGATCGTGATCAAGTCGGCATAAGCTTTTGCCACACCAGTAGCAATAGTACCAACGCCCGGACGTGAGACCAACTTGACCGAAACCAAGGCGTCTGGATTGACTTGTTTTAAGTCAAAAATGAGCTGTGCCAAATCTTCGATAGAATAAATATCATGATGCGGCGGCGGTGATATGAGCGTTACCCCCGGCACAGAATAGCGCAGACGAGCAATCAAAGCATTGACCTTACCGCCCGGCAACTGACCACCTTCACCCGGCTTGGCGCCCTGCGCGACTTTAATCTGCATGACTTCTGCTGAGCGTAAATACGCTGGGGTCACACCAAAACGACCCGAGGCGACTTGCTTAATTTTTGAGTTACGCAGCGTGCCATAACGTACAGGATCTTCGCCGCCCTCACCAGAATTTGAACGCCCACCAATGGTGTTCATTGCCATCGCGATGGCTTCATGGGCTTCAGGAGACAACGCCCCTAACGACATACCAGCCGAATCAAAACGGGTTAAAATTTTGGAGATATCTTCGACTTCATTAACATCGATGGAGTTGTCCGTCTTCAACTGCAATAAGTCACGCAAGGTGGCAACCGGACGACTATTGACCAAATCGGCATAATGACGATAATTGTCATAATCACCCGTACGTACAGCGGTATGCAGGCTATTAATCACATCTGGATTAAAGGCATGATATTCTTTATTAAAGACAAACTTCAATAAACCACCTTGATCCAGTGGCGCACGACGTTTAAAGGCATTGGCGGCTAGCTGTGCTTGATCAGCAGCCAAGTCTGCAAAGGTAGCGCCTTTAATACGGCTTTGTACGCCTTTGAAACACAAGCTCACGACTTCTTCAGAAAGGCCAACGGCTTCAAATAACTGTGCACCGCGATAAGAGACAATGGTAGAAATACCCATTTTTGATAAGATTTTTAGCAAACCTTTATCTAAGCCCTTACGGAAATTAACCCGCGCTTGAATCGGATCGCCCAATAGCTCACCGGTTGCAACCAAATCATCAATGACATCATAAGCCAGATATGGATAGACACAAGTCGCGCCAAAGCCAATCAATACTGCTATTTGATGCGAATCACGCGCGAGACCCGTCTCAATGATTAAATTGGCATCAGTACGAATACCTTGACCAATGAGGTAATGATGCACCGCACCCGTTACCATAATGGCATTGGCCGGTACTTTTTCCGCATCGATGTCTTTATCAGACAACACAATCAACGTCTGCCCTGCCCGAATGCTGCTGGCCACTTGCTCACAGATAGCAGTGATGGCCGCTGATAGCTCTAAGGTGCGATCATAGTTTAGGTCAATACGGGCAACCTTAAACGCTGGATCATCCAAAGTTTCAAGCTGCTGCATTTTGCTAGCGGACAATACAGGCGACGATAAGATAATACGGTGTGCATCTCGCGCAGATGGCGCAAACACATTGGTTTCAGCGCCCAAGCAAGTCTGTAGCGACATCACGATCGACTCACGCAGTGGATCAATCGGTGGATTGGTCACCTGAGCAAACTGCTGACGGAAAAAGTCCCCGACATGGCGAATCTGCTGTGACAGTACTGCCATGGGCGTATCATCACCCATCGAACCGACTGGCTCTTGCGCATTTTCGGCATTAGGCCGAATGATTTCTGTGCGCTCTTCATTGGTAATGTGATACATTTTTTGCAGCGCTTTTAGCTTATCACCGCGGCAAGCTTGTGCTGCCAACTCTTCTTCTAAGCGCTCATCATCGCGGATACGAGTGGCTTCTTCGCGTAACCATTTACGATAGGGATGGGCTTTTTTCAATAAGGTCGCAATCGCTTTGGTATCTAAGATTTGACCAGTTAAAGTATCAATGACTAGCATCTGACCTGGTCCTACCCGACCTTTTGCCAGTACATCCTTTGGCGCATAGTCCCAAACGCCTACTTCTGACGCCACAGTGATATAGCCATTTTTAGTCGTCACCCAACGTGAGGGGCGTAGACCATTACGGTCAAGCATACAGACGGCATAGCGTCCATCTTGAATCACAAGACCTGCTGGGCCATCCCATGCTTCCATATGCTGCGAGTAAAACTCGTAAAACGCCCGCAAGTCCATATCCATGCTATCGACATTTTGCCATGCTGGTGGCACTAGAATAGACATCGCATGGAACAGATTCATGCCACCAGACATAAGCACTTCAAGCATGTTGTCTAAGCTTGACGAATCAGAGCCCGTGCTATTAACCAGCGGTGTTAGCTCATTCAGATTGGGTAATTTGGCAGATTTTAATTTTGGTGTGCGTGCCTCAGACCAGTTACGGTTACCGGTAATGGTGTTTAATTCGCCATTGTGCGCAAGATAGCGAAACGGCTGTGCCAATGGCCAGCGTGGTAGCGTATTGGTTGAAAAACGTTGATGAAATACCACAATATGTGATGCCAAACGTTGATCTTGGAGATCTAGAAAAAACGCTGGTAGATCTGATGGCATCACCAGACCTTTATAAATAATAGTCTGACAGTTCAGCGAACAAACATAAAACAGCTCGTCATCGACCAGACGTTGCTCTGCTTTTTTACGCGCGACAAACAGCTTACGGTTAAAATCATCCGCATCTAAATTATCAGGCGCATTGACAAACACTTGCTTAAAGTCTGGCAAGGTCTCACGACCAATCTCACCAACGATACTCAAATCAAGTGGCACATCACGCCAGCCAGCAACCTCTAAGCCTTCAGCGATAATCTCTTCGGCGAGTACCTGCTGGCTGTGCTGTGCTTTGGTCTCATCTAAATTGACGAACACCATACCCACAGCAAAGTTATCCGTCACTGTTAACTGTTGCTCGCTAGCAATGTCTTTAAAAAAAGCGGTCGGCGTTGCCAGTAGCAAGCCACAACCATCACCCGTCTTGCCGTCAGCAGCAACACCACCGCGATGGGTCATACAGCTGAGACTATGAATAGCCGTTTTTACCAAATCATGACTGGCTTGTCCCTCAATATGAGCAATCAAACCAAAACCACAGTTATCAGAAAAGTCATCCGGCGTGGCCAAATGCGTATGGGAAGAAATCATTGACATAGCTTGTCCTTTTAAGTAAACGGGCAGCTTATATATCCAATGCGGAACATAAACTGGTGACCGCAGGCAGAACGGGCTGGTAGGTAAATATTCGTATATCCGAATTAATAAATGACGTGCAGCTCAGTAGATAGTTATGTTGTGAGCGTGAGATAACCCCCTGACTCTTACAGTCGCTTGATAGTCTGATAACAGACAAACGGTGTTATAACAAAATGCACCAATAAATAGTCAGTAACCGCCCATGGCAACTGGATAAAAAATACCCCGTATACCAGTTACTCACTCGTCAGCACGTACCTTAACGTTTGGCGTTATATCCTACTAGCGCGGCTTAGTCGACGGCTAGTTGAGCATGCGAAAATATGACATTTGACTAATTTTGAATATCAGACGCTCTATATTCAAGCGCCTTAATGACCCTAATAGCAGTGACAATAAGAGGGATTTTGCGATTTGCAATAAGCTTACTGTCGATGGCAAATCGCTGCGCTTGAGACAACAATCGCTTAGTACGCAACTATGTTATCACTAATAGTACGTAACTAAATGACTGTGCGTTAAATCGTTATTTACGATAACTATACAGAGCGTTGCCCATAGTCATCTTAGTTAATGACGGACAAAAAATCTAGTCTTTTCTGTCGATTCATCAGCCAGATTTTGTAAGAGCTTATATTATGAGTTGCTAATAAACAGTCAATAACTCACTGCAATGGCTTTTACAGCTATAGGATACGAGGGTTTTTAAAGCTGCTTTGACGAAGTTCTTTTAACCTCTATCTTGGTTAGTTGTCTAACAAAATAGGCAAGTATGTAAATGAGCAGATAGACAAACATAAAAAAACCTCACTAAACAAACGTTTTAGTGAGGTTTTTTTAGGGCATAGCACTAACCATAACCAAAAATTAATTGCTTTTTTCTTCGATCAGCTCTTTTATACTGTCATTATTGGCTTTAGGCGCACTACTATTGCTGTTTTTATTAGCGGCATTCGAGCCATTATTTGTACTATTAGTCGAACTTGGCGGCTTAGGCGTTGGTACAACCGGCGGTTTTTTTAGCGTGCTATTATCAATTGTAGGTTTTTTGGCAGCTTGCTCAGGCTTACGAGTATCATCGTTTTTAGCGCTCGGAGCGGTCAGTGTTTGCTCTTCATTGCCGACGGTACGCTCTTCATTGACCGATAGGGTCGCAGAGGTATCGACCGATTGACGAATGCTTTCATCATTACTATTGTTAGCCGCTTCTTGACCACTACGACTGGTATTATTGCTTGCTGCTTGCTCATTAGCACCATCACTATCATTAGCTTGCACTTTCTGACGGACTGGCACTTCACGTTTGGTCGGGCGCAAATTTACAGAGCGCGTGCGTCTCGCACTCAAGTCTTTCACCGGATCAGGGCGCTCATAATTGTCGATGATACTGACGTAGCGATTGATCTCTTCAGGTAAGACACGCACATTGGCCGGCAGCCTAAAGTCAATCAATTTGGCAGCACCAACGGCCTCTTGCGGGCTGCTCATCAAACCATAAGTCAGCATATAACGGACTTGATTGTTGTCATCAAGGTAGCGAAAGTAGGAAAATTTCGCACGGTCTTCCCGACCTTCTAAATAACTGACGATCACCTCGTTTTCCGCAACATTCATGACCTGTACAGTCCATTTGCCTTTGTTAGCCAGCAGATAACGCTTGTCTTTAAACTCATCAGGATAACTGCGCAAATCACGAACGGTCGCATCAAAATTGATCGGCTGCACGTCCGTATCCAGCTCATGCAATGATTCAATGGCCAATGGCTGCTCAAGTTCGGTGCTCGTTGTTTGCGGCGCAGATATCGGCGCATTTTCAATCTTGGCACCCATCGCTGGCGTTTGACTAAACATCCAAACCAAAGCGGTGACGACGCCTAGCAACAGGGTCACCAACAACCAAATCAGTGCTTGACGGCGATATGATTGGCCAGCGTTACGAGTCGACGAGCTAGATGCTGCCATGAGGATGTCCTTGGTGAAATAGAGTTAAACGCTTTAAACCTGTGCTCATGCCAATACAGTAGTGACTAACAGCTCCATTGCAATGGTTCGCTTGCAAGGGTTTAGTGATATCACTAAATTTGACGTTCTGATGAGCTGTGCTGTGACAATACGTCAGTAAGAAGCTCAGCATCGAAATCATTGGTTAATACCGCGTCACCCAGTGATTTTAACAAAATAAGGCGGATTTGTCCGTGTTTCACTTTTTTATCATGCCCCATCAAGTCTAAAGCCGTCTGAACATCAATAGCAGGTGGAGTGATAGGTAAATTGGCCAATGTCAAAACGCGTTTAATACGAGCCACGTCTTCGCTCGTTAACCAGCCAATTTTTTGAGACAGCTCGGCTGCTTGTACCATACCAACGGCAACCGCCTCACCATGCAGCCAATTACCATAGCCTTCGTGGGTTTCGATCACATGACCAAAAGTATGACCGAAATTTAATAGCGCCCGTACACCCGACTCTCTTTCATCTTGCGCCACGACATCGGCTTTGTATTGACAGCAGCGTTTGACCGCCTCGCCAAGTACTGCCAAATCTAACGCCATCATCGCTGGTAAATTGTGCTCAAGCCACGTTAAAAATTCCGCATCCATAATAAGTGCGTATTTAATGACCTCTGCAAGACCTGCTGATAGCTCACGCGCTGGCAAGGTTTTTAATGTACTCATCTCAGCAAGCACCATTTGCGGCTGCCAAAAAGCCCCGATCATGTTTTTGCCTTGTGCGTGATTGATGCCTGTTTTGCCGCCAACGCTTGAATCCACTTGTGATAATAGTGTGGTTGGAATTTGGATAAAGTTGACACCGCGCATAAAACTGGCTGCTGCAAACCCAGTCATATCACCAATGACACCGCCGCCGAGAGCAATCAATGTCACATCCCGATTGAAATGCTCGGCCATGAGCGCATCATAAATCTGGTTAATGCTCGTCTGATTCTTATATTGTTCGCCATCTGGGAGTATACATACCTTCACGATGAACTGCTTTGCCAATGGTGCCTCTAGCGCTGCCAAGTAAAGCGGTGCAATCGTCTCGTTGGTGACAATTAATACTTGCCGACCAGTAATATAGGGCATGATTTGCTGAGCCATAGCGCTTTGCTCAGTGCTGTTTTGTTCAGTAATGACAATAGGATAATCATGACTGTGCGTGTGTACGGTTAAGCCATCATGAAACAGTGGCGTTGCCATGAAAGTCTCCTTGAGCATTTTTAATGAGGGAACGTTAGTTGACTGAGTATCATTATATTTATGTTCTATTATTTTTTGCCATCAATCTTCTTTAGATTCTGGCGTTATAGAAGGCGTGCAATAGAACGATTCGAGTTGCTGTAATAATTGACTGACCATATGACGAGGATAAGTATGACCGGTAGGCATGATGATATGAGCCACTTGCCGATATAATGGGTCGCGGGTGCTGTATAAATCTTGCAAGATTTTTCTAGGGTTGGGCTGTTGTAGTAAAGGTCGCGACTTATCTTTCGCGGTGCGTGCCATTTGTACATCGACTGGCGCATTAAGATAAACCACGATACCGCGCTGCTTTAAAAACTCGCGGTTTTCAGCAGACATAACGGCACCACCACCCGTTGCCAATACTATCTGCTGTTGTTGGCTCAGCTCATCGATGGCACGTGTCTCACGCTCACGAAAGCCCGCTTCGCCTTCTTTAGCGAATATCCAAGCAATATCAGCGCCGGTTTGCGACTCGATATACCAATCACTATCTACAAACGGCCGCCCCAATTGTTTGGCAAGCAATCGACCAATGGTGGTCTTCCCCGCTCCCATCGGTCCCACTAAAAACACCGACGGTAATTCCTCCATCATAGTACTCACTCAGCTAAATTAGGTATGATACAACGTCATTGATATTCTGGCTAGTAATGAGCCATGATTATTGTTGTACCAAATTCAAAAAATACGATTGACAGTGTCTTGCTATGGTCAAATCAACCTAAATTTATCCATAAAAAAAGCAAGCACTAAGGCTTGCTTTTTTCGATTGATAATTGATAGTAAGATTATTAATTTAAACGGCTTACACCATCGTTGATCAGCTTTGGCGTGACAAATATCAGTAGCTCTTCTTTAGAGTTATTACGTACATCCTTACGGAAAGCTCGGCCAACATAAGGCAAGTCTCCTAAGAAAGGCACTTTAGATACCTCATTGGTGGTACGATTTTTAAAGACACCACCTAGCACGATGGTTTGACCATCTTCAACGATAACGTTGGTCGAGATTGAATCTTCAGCGATCGCTACCTGATTATTGATAATAGTCGGTGTGCCGTTAGTGATAACCAGTTGCAAGCCAATTTTACCGTCTGGTGTAATGTTCGGTGTCGCTTCTAAACTCAGTGCGGCTTCTTTAAAGCTGGTCGTGGTTGCCCCACTGGCCGATGCTTCTTGGTAAGGAATCTGCGTACCCGATGACACTTTGGCCGTTTGTTTGTCCGCTGTCAAAATCTTCGGTGTTGAGATGACCTCACCACGGTTGTCGGCTTGCAAGGCTGACAACTCAAGATCTAGCATCACATCGGACATACTCAGCAAACCAAAAGCGATACTACCCGCTGGATTGGCAACGCCTAAGTCAACGTTTAAGTTATCAGGACGGCTGATATCGTAAGAAGGATAGGAAACCGTTTGACCGTTAACTGTCGTCGTTTCAATATCAAAATCCTTCAAATCTGCCAAAGTCTGATTACTACCACCGACCAGTAGGCTACGGTTATTCGCCGCGCCATTCGATAGGATGCCCCAACGAACACCAATCTCTTTACTAAAGCTATCAGTCGCACTAACGATACGCGCTTCAATCATCACTTGACGAACCGGTATATCAATTTTGCTGATAAGCTTATGGATATTTTCGATACTATCCGCCACATCTTTGATAATCAGAGTATTAGTACGTTCGTCAACCGTGACCGTTCCACGATTAGATAATAAGGTATTATTGGCACTGGAATTGGCGTTGCCAGTATTGCTGCCACCAGATGAGCCACGACCTTTCGAGATAAGGGTTAACACATCTTGCGCTTTTGCGTAGCTTAAGCGAATATATTCGGTGCGGAGTGGTGCATAAGATTCAACCGCTTGCTGCGCTTCAAGCTCACGCGCTTCTTGTTCAGCAAGTTCCGTAGCAGGCGCGACTAAGATCACCCTACCATTCTCACGTTTGCCCAGATTTTTACTTTTTAGAATAATATCAAGCGCTTGATCCCAAGGTACGTTGATTAGGCGCAAAGTGATATTGCCTGCTACCGAATCACTAGCGACGATATTCATATCTGTGAACTGCGCTAAGATATCTAAGACACTACGGATTTCTACATCTTGGAATTCCATAGACAGCGCTTCACCACTATATACTCTCTCTTCTAGGGTTGGCTCTCGTAGCAGCTCAGGTTTGCTGATACTAACATTTAACTGGTTACCCGATTGATAAGCTTGATACTCATAGTCTTCAGTCATATTAATGGTAATGACCCCATTTTGACCTTGGTTTTTAGTATCAATACTATTTACGAGACCACTATTAATATTCAAGCGACGTAATAAATTTCTGGGCACCGTGCTGCCAGTCAAGCGTATGACCAGCTTGTTACCTTGGCGCTGCACATCCACCGGAATCGCTTCATTGGCAAGCGCAACACTGACATTACCGCCGCCGTTATTTGCTGCCGAAAAATTCACAGCCGTCAAACCATCATAGCTATATTGCTTACTAACTTGAGAAGCAGCAAGCTGTGGATTTAATAGCGGATTAACTCGCACGATCATCGTATCCGTCGGCACTTGGTTATTAATCACAGTCGTGCTGGTTGCCGTTGTTCTAACTGGGGCAACAGCTACACTACTGGTTTCTACAATCGGTGTAACTACTGCAGTCGTAGTAATGGCGTTATTGTCATTGAGTACGTCTTGAATCGGGTCATTGGTTATGACTGGACGACTGGGGTCAGTCAGGGTCAACAGTAGATCATTACCGTCAATCGCCGTCGTATAGTTGCCTGCTTGTTTAAGCCCAACAATCAGACGCGTGGTGTTGTCGCTGCTTAACGTAGTCACGTCGTTGACCATACCAATGTTGTATTCGCTAAAGCGACTGGCAAGCCCGTTTTGCACTTGCTCAAAATCCAACACCAAACGGCTAGGATCATCAAGCTGATAAGCGGCAGGTAATACCGGCAAGCCTGCAAACCCTAAACGCATTTGTGTCACTGCTGGTGCCGTCTGTACTACAGAGACATTGTCGATGCGCTGGGCAGCATGGGCGCTACTATTAACTGCTACCATGCCGATTGCCAATGCAGAGATGGCAAAAGCAGAAGAGACGCGGTTGCTCATCATCATTACCTTGTTATTGCGTACTGTCATTATTTATTCCTCAAAAAATCTGCCGACTTAACTTATAGGGGAGACCAACGACTGGGGCTTTTCAATAAACCCGGCGCGACTGTCTGGCACAATTTCAATCAAATTAATCTGAGTCGGCGTGATTTCAACAATACGGCCGTCATTTAATCCAAGATAATCACCTACTCTCACACTAGCCACTGAACCATCAGGACGTTGTACGAGTGCATATTGCTGACCTTCAGGCGAAATTACGACGCCACGAAAAACCAGCTGTGATAGCTCGTATTGCTCAAGCGGTTCTTTCACTCTGGTGACATCAGGGCGTACACCATCGATAGAAGTACTAGGACCTTGTACATTGACTAAGCTTGGCGGCAAAAACGGACTACGCTGCGTACTAGCGCTATAGACAAAATCTTCTACCAGTTCAGCTTTTGGTGGTGGCTCGATAGGCTGAGCGGGCTGATTGCGAATATCGGTCATCGCCTGCTCTGCCATACCAATACGATCACTACAACCTGTCATTGATAAAACAGCGGTACTTAAAACCAGTAGCATGGGCAGTTTTTGAATAGTCATTAGTTGCCTCCTGCAGCATCAGTTGTAGCAGCATCAGTCGCGACGGCTTCTTCACCTCCAGGTGCCGCCTCTTTTGAGCGATAGGTTTTGGTTTGTAATACCAAATTCAGCTCCGGCAACACATCCAAAGTAGGTTGTGGATTACTGACTTCAAAATCGTGCATGGTAATAATACGTGGTAAAGCAGCAAGTCCACTGAGAAAGCTACCAAACTGATGATATTCCCCTAACGCTGCAATGCGAATAGGCTGCTCAATAAAGAACTCATTTTCAATTTCAGGCTCTACAGAAATATCTTGGAAACGTATATTACTGCCAACGCCCGTCATATTGATACCCTCTACCAGCTCTGACACACGCGTGTCTTTTGGCAGTTGGTCAAGTAAGGTGTTAAACTCCGTTTCCATCTGGACAACCTGTGCTTGATAAGCCTCTAAATGACGCGCCCGTGATTCTTTTTCACGGTAGCTGTCAAGTAAGGTTTGCTGCTGACTTTCAGCTGCAGTAATCTCATCAATTTTGCTGCTAATCGGTAGCGCCCACGATAGCGCGGCTATCAGAGCAACAATAAATCCAATCACCGTTATCTTTACTGGAAGAGGCCAGCTGCCGTAGTTTTCAGAATCTAAAGACTCAAAACTGCGGCGAAACTCATTCAAGTCAAACTGTTTTTTAGGATTGACAACCGTCTTTTTGGTTTTAATTAGGCTTTTTTTACGGCTAAGTTTCATAACTCACCTCCAAGCCCAGTAGTTGCATTAGCATCTGCAGGTACCGCCGTCTCTGATTGTACCTTGGTCGTTACGACAAACTGCACATAACTGTCTTCAGGATAAACAGGGCGTGGCTGTTCACCAGTCGTAACCGTTTCATTGAGCGCAGGTGCTGGTGCATAAGCGCTGATATTTTGCTGAATATTACTGACCGCTGAATTGCCCATCCATTTGCTACTATCAAGATTACGAATCAAACTTGATACGACATTTGGATTGTCCGCAAGACCTGTCAAGGTAAGGGTGTCACCTTCACGTTTTAGATTATTTAGATAAAGCGCAGGAGGAATGGCTTTGGCCAAATCATCCCACAGGCGTACAGGGACGGGACGTCTACCTTGCAAATCTTGAATCACCTGCATACGCGATATGATATCTTCGCGGCGTTGCTCTAGGCTATCAATTTCAGTCAACGCTTTGTCTAAGCGGGCGTTCTCTTGCTCAATCAGGGCATTGGCATTGCGTTGTTCATCAAGCTCATTATTAAAATAGCTCCACGAAGCGAACGCTGCTAACAAGGCGAGTAAAGTTACCGCCACTACTAGGGTAAGAAATTCTTTGTTACGACGTTCGCGCTCTTCTTGCCGCCAGGGCAATAGATTAATACGAGCCATTAGTCGAAGCTCCTTAACGCAAGACCGCACGCGGCCATTAAACTCGGTGCATCAATGACCAACTGCTCATTATCAATGTGCGGCGCAATGGTCATATTGGTAAATGGATTGGCGATACTGACCGTCACACCCAGTTTTTGTTGCGCCATACCAGCAAGACCGGCAATAGAGCTACTACCACCGGCGAGCACGATATGATCAATACTGCTGTATTGGCTCGAGGAAAAGTAAAACTGTAGGGAGCGGGTGATTTGTTGGATGGTATTTTCTATAAAAGGAGTCAACACATCAGCATAGTAGTCATCTGGCAAGGTACGTTCACGTTTGCTAATATTTGCTTCTTCAGCTGATAGTCCATAGCGATTTTGTATCGCCTCTGTGAGTTGAGAGCCCCCAAATAACTGCTCGCGACTATAGATAAACTCACCATTCTTAGCAATATATAAAGTGGTTTGATTATGACCGATGTCGACCAAAGCGACCAATTCTGGCATGTTTGGTAGGTTATCCGCCATTAGGCCAAAAGCGCGTTCGATAGCGTGGGTTTCAATATCCATTACCTTGGTTTGCAGGCCACCAAAGGTCAAAGCATCTACTCTTTGGTCAACATTTTCCGAGCGTGAGGCCGCAAGCAGTACTTGCACCATCTCATCATTGATCAAAGACGGGCCCAAGACTTCAAAGTCCAAATTGACATCTTCTAATGGATAAGGCACATATTGATCCGCATCCAAACGAATTTGTGCTTCGCGCTCGACATCGTTTAGCACCATATCCATATCAATGATTTTGGTAATCACTGCTGACCCTGAGACGGCGGCAGCGGCGTCGCTGCCAGCTACCTGACAGCGTCTCGCCAAACCAGCTATAATGTTACCCACTGCCTCAGTATCTACAATGAGTTTGTCGACGACTACGCCTTCCGGTAGTCTTTCAATACCATAGGATTTCAGATGAAATATCCCTTGTTGGCGCTGTATGTCGACCAATTTGACTGAAGTGGCACAGATATCTATGCCAATCAAATGTCGACTTTTGGAAGTAAATAGCCTCACAAACTCTATACCTTATATTAAATGTACAATCTGATAGTTATTTGTAATAATTTAGTACAATACTTTACTTACCAGATAGATTCAAGCATTTAAATAAGTTATTAAGGGTAGCTTACACATTTATTATGACCTACCTATTTTGTTCAAGGTATAATAGTCTATCTGTTGCGAATTTTAATTGATAAGTCTGATTATGACCAAAAAAAATGCTACCGTTCGTCTCATTCACTTTTTGGTGGGGCTTTTCATTGCCTGCTTAGCGTTAGCGCTTATTTTAGCGCTGGCCGTGCCTATTGGCTTCTATGGTATGGCGATGTATTTGTCGCCCACCCTACCTAGTATTCAAGAAATCAAAACTGCCAATTTAGAGATGCCCTTACAGATCTATAGTAGTGATGACAAATTAATCGGTCAGTATGGTAACCGTCTCTCGCTACCGGTTACTTTTGATGAAATCCCTGAAGATCTTACTCATGCTTTTTTAGCAGCAGAAGACGCGGCATTCTTTCAGCACAGTGGTATTAGTATTAAAGGTCTTGGTCGCGCGGTCACCGAAGTGGTGACTGATGATGACAGCCAAACTGGTGGCTCTACCATTACTATGCAGGTTGCCAAAAACTACTTTCTCAGCCCAGAGCGCACCTTAAATCGTAAACTGACGGAATTGTTTTTAGCTCGCAAAATTGAAGACGAGCTCAGCAAAAACGATATTTTGACTCTTTATGTCAATAAAATTTATCTCGGCGAAGGTGCTTATGGTATCCGCGCCGCTGCCAAAAAATATTACAGTAAATCTTTAGAGCATCTCTCTATCGCTGAGATGGCCATGTTAGCAGGTCTGCCAAAAGCCCCCTCTAAATACAATCCAGTTGCTAACCCTAGCCGCGCTCTTACTCGCCGTAATTGGATCATTGGTCGTATGCTTGAGCTTGGCTATATCAGCAAAGCGCAACACGATGAAGCGGTAAGCTCACCGGTAGCTATCAATTTATACCAAGAAAAGCTAGACGTTAATATGCCGTATCTGGCAGAAATGACTCGCTCTACCTTGGTTGAGCGTTATGGTGAGCAAGTCATGAATGGTGGCTGGCGTGTGCGTCTTACTGTTGATAGCAAAGCCCAGACCGATGCAGAAGCTGCCGTGCTGACAGGTCTAGTAGCTTATGATCATCGTCATGGCTGGCGCGGTGCGGAAGCCAATGATGAGCCACTTGAGAATTTCCGTCGTTACAGCAACATGTCCCCTGCCAAAGTTACCAAGGTTAATTCGCGTAGTTTCGAGGCAACCATGCCATCAGGTGAAAGCGTGACCGTTAACTGGTCAGGCATGAGCTGGGCACGCAAATATTTTTCAGCCAATCGTATTGGTTATTATCCGAGTAACGCCGGACAAATTGTTAATAAAAATGACATCGTTCGTCTGATACCGACAACTAATGGTAATTGGCAACTGGCGCAAGTACCTAAGGTGCAAGGCAGTTTGGTTTCGTTAAATCCTGAAACGGGTGCAGTTAATGCCTTGGTCGGTGGTTTTGACTTTAACCACAGCAAATTCAACCGCGCTCTGCAAGGGTGGCGTCAACCGGGCTCAACGATTAAGCCGCTGGTCTATACCACTGCTTTAGAAAAAGGCTACCGTCCAGACAGCATTGTCTCGGATCGACCCATTCAAGTAGGCGATTGGAAACCTAAAAACTCCGATCAACGTTTCTTAGGTGACATCACCTTACGCCGTGGCTTATATCTATCACGCAACTTGGTATCCATTCGCTTATTACAGGCGATTGGTATCTCTGACGCCCGTAACCTATTAGATGAATTTGGTCTTGATAAAGAAAAGCTACCGACGACCTTATCGCTGGCATTGGGTGCAGGACAAGCAACACCATTACAAATGGCAACCGCCTACTCTACCTTCGCTAATGGCGGTCATCGCATTCAGCCTTACTTTATCGAACAAATCTATAATTATGACAACAAGCTATTATTCCAAGCCAATCCGCAGCAAGCTTGTGCTTTATGCTTTAACGAACAACTGGAAGATGCTAATAAAAAGCTGCTTGAAGATTATCAGGCAAAAATAGAAAAAGAGAATGAAGCGCTTGCTGCTAAAAAACAGGAAAAGGCTAACACTAAAGACAAAGCATCAGAGAATGGATCAGCTGCTGAGCTAAATGCAGAAAATAGTGACAATACGGTAAAAGATGAAAAGGCGCTTGATTTAAATGTTTATGATGCAAGTCCAGCTTCAGATCGCTTAAAAGCGCCTGTTGTGCAGTACGTTATGGCAACGCAAGCACCACGTATTTTAAAGCCAAGAGTGGCTTATGATATGGCTGATATCTTACGTGATGTGGTACAACGCGGTACAGCCGTTCGGGCAAAAGCCTTAGGACGCAACGATATCGGTGGTAAGACCGGTACGACTAACGATGCGAAAGATGCTTGGTTTGCCGGATTCCATCCGACCAACGCGACCGTCGTATGGATGGGTTTTGATCAACCATCGACCCTTGGTCGCCGTGAGTATGGTGGTGTGGCAGCATTACCTGTGTGGATGGACTTTATGAGAGCCCAGCTTAAAGGTGTACCCAATCAATGGGTCTCCGTTAATAACCGTGCCAAATCTAAAAAGCAAAAACAACAAATTATAGAAATGACGGATGATGGCACTATTGCTAGCGAAGACGAGGATACTGATGTCAGTACTTCAGCCAACAAACCTGTCAAGACCAAAGCGCAGCAACGTAAGGCACCAGAACCTGAGCCGGTTGAAGAAGCAGAGCGTGCGCCCGTGGCAAAACCAAATAATAGTAACAATGATAGCGTGCCACAAAACCCGCTGTCGGTCACTCCTGTGGAGCGTATGCCGCCCATGCCAGAGTAAAACCTTTGTCATGATAATGGCTATTTAACGTTAAAAGGCTGGTTCAGCAATCACTGAGCCAGTCTTTTTTTATTTTAAAACCATGCTCTCAAAGCTGTTCTTTTAAAACTTTGCTTATAAAATCAGTTAAGTCCTACCTTGCTAAAACTCAACCATACCAGCACGCAACTGCTCAATCAGCTCAAGAAACTGTTGGCGCCATTCACGTATGGTTGCCTCATCTGGTAACCATTGGTTCGATAAAGTAACGACATTGACGATAAGATCTTTTGGTTCTATCTCAACCGTATTAACATTTTCAGCTGTCGAATTATCGGGTAATACGGCATACAGGCAACGTTGGTAAGCCCGCTCTACATTGGCCAAAAAGCCATGTTGTTGTAACTGCTGCAAGCGTTGAATTTCAGGCGACACTTGGGTACGTTCGCTCAGCGCTTGCTCGATATCTGCCAAGGTTGGGGCAGTCATATTTAGGCTATAAAAATGACCAAGCTCTTGGATAAAGGCTAAAAAACTGCCGTATAAATGAAAAATAGCAGTCTCACAGTGTGCTTGGTATAACTGCTTATCGTTGGTACTTCCTGCCGCTTGGCAAGATAGACGACAAAAATACAGCTTTTGGTTGGTTCGATCTGCTTGATATTTGGCAACGCGCGTTTTACCTGCCATGCTTTAATTATCCTTGTGTTAGAGGGTCAGTATTTACAAAGAATACGCTATTTTTCCAGTTTACTATTTTCTAAGACATATTTCTGAAAAAATTTATTTTCATTATATGACTTTCAAGTATTTGCTTTTCTCTGATGTTTCTATATTTCAACGCATAAAAAAGCCAGCGACTGGGCTGGCTTTTTTATTTTTATTCAAAAGTTAACAGCAGACCCTTAGTTGTCTTGATTTAGCTCTTGAGCAAAGGCTTCGTCAAAGCTAGCAAAGTCTTTACTATCAGTGCTTGCTGTCATGTCAAAAGCTGCATTTAAGTCTTTGTCTTGTAGCTTCTGATCTGCTTTCTCTTTGCGTGCTTTATGATAAGCAAGACCGGTACCAGCAGGTATCAAACGACCAACAACAACGTTTTCTTTCAGACCACGTAACTCATCGACTTTACCAGTGACGGCAGCAGCTGTTAGGACACGAGTAGTCTCCTGGAATGATGCTGCTGAGATAAAGCTTTCCGTTGCCAAGCTGGCTTTAGTGATACCCAGTAATTGACGCTCAAACTGTACTGGGAATTTATCTTCCGCTTCTAGTTTGGCATTCAATGCTTTGATATCAGCGTACTCGACCTGATCACCTTTGAAGTGACTTGAATCGCCGCCATCAGTAATTTCAACTTTACGTAGCATCTGACGAATAATAACTTCGATGTGCTTATCGTTGATTTTTACACCCTGCAAGCGATAAACGTCCTGTACTTCGTTTACGATATAATCAGCAAGCGCCGTTTGACCTTTCAGACGTAAGATATCGTGCGGGTTTTGTGGACCATCAGCGATAACTTCACCACGAGCAACTGTTTCGTTTTCGAAGACGTTAATTTGACGCCATTTCGGGATCAGCTCTTCATGAACCTCACCATCTTCATTGGTGATAATGAAGCGGTTTTTACCTTTGGTTTCTTTACCGAAGCTAACCACACCACTCATTTCAGCCATAATCGCATGGTCTTTTGGACGCCGTGCTTCGAACAAGTCAGCAACACGTGGTAGACCACCGGTAATGTCTTTAGTACCTGAAGACGCTTGTGGTACACGGCCTAGAATCGAGCCGGCTGCTACTTTTTCACCGTCGCTCACGCGAATGATGGTTTCAGCTGGCAAGAAGTAAACCACTTCTTTACCTTCGTCAGTGTTCAAGATAATCGCTGGACGTA
Organism: Psychrobacter sp. TB67; assembly: GCF_000511065.1. Taxonomy (NCBI): domain Bacteria; kingdom Pseudomonadati; phylum Pseudomonadota; class Gammaproteobacteria; order Moraxellales; family Moraxellaceae; genus Psychrobacter; species Psychrobacter sp. TB67. The sequence goes on along the minus strand of NZ_AYYA01000055.1, from coordinate 14,689 downwards.
AGTCTTTGGCTGAGCTTGAACGGTCACGAGTAGCTAGAATCTCAAATGAACTCATACCTGTCGCGTCATCAACCTTCACAGTCGCCGTCATACCATCAGTGATATCGCTGAAGCGTGCAGTACCTGCGAATTCAGTGATAATTGGATGCGTGTGCGGATCCCATTTAGCGATGGTTTGACCACCTTCGACCTGATCTTCGTGTTTGACAAGAACGCTTGAACCATAAGGAACTTTATAACGCTCACGCTCACGACCAAGCTCATCGGTCAACGCAATTTCAGCAGAACGCGATACGATAACTAGGTGACCGTCTGTATGCTGAACCGTTTTCATGTTTTCGAAATGCGCTTGACCAGCATTACGTACAGAGATGCTGTTGTCCACTGATGCTGAGCTTGCTGCCCCGCCCACGTGGAACGTACGCATGGTTAACTGAGTACCAGGCTCACCGATAGACTGCGCCGCCATAACACCGACAGACTCGCCGATATTGACTTTATGACCACGGGCAAGGTCACGACCATAACACTGTGAACAAACGCCATGTTCGATATCACAGGTAATAACTGAGCGTACCCAGATATCATCGATTGCGTTTTCGTCAAGCACATTGACCCAATGCTCATCGATCAACGTACCCGCTGGAATTAATACCTTATCGGCATCATCGTTATACGTCACATCACGAGCCGTCACACGACCAAGTACTAGCTCACCGAGTTTCTCGATGATCTCACCACCTTGAATATGTGGCTTCATGAGCAAGCCTTGCTCAGTACCACAGTCATCACTGGTAATGACCAAATCTTGTGCCACATCAACCAAACGACGAGTCAGGTAACCCGAGTTAGCGGTTTTCAATGCGGTATCTGCTAGACCTTTACGCGCACCATGCGTAGAGATAAAGTACTGAAGTACGGTCAAACCTTCACGGAAGTTGGCTTTAATCGGGGTCTCAATAATTGAGCCATCTGGTTTTGCCATTAGACCACGCATACCAGCCAACTGACGAATCTGCGCCGCACTACCACGAGCACCAGAATCTGACATGATAAAGATAGAGTTAAATGACTTCTGCTCTTCTTCTTCACCTTGGGCGTTGATCACTTTATCCGTTGCCAAGTTATCCATCATCGCTTTCGCGACTTTGTCATTGGTACGTGACCAGATGTCGACCACTTTGTTATAACGCTCACCAGCGGTCACAAAACCTTGCTCGAACTGATCTTCAATCTCGCGCACTTCGCCTTCAGCAACTTCGATAATTTGCTTTTTGCTTGGCGGAATAACCATGTCATCCAAACCGATAGACACACCAGATAGCGTTGCTTGCGCAAAACCTAGATACATCAATTGGTCAGCAAACATAACACTGTCTTTAACACCTACTTTACGATAGCAAGAGTTGATCAATTTAGAGATGTTTTTCTTCGTCATCTCTTGGTTACACTCATCAAACGTCATACCTTTAGGCATGATGTTCCAGATAAGCAAACGGCCAGCAACCGTGTCTTTGATACTGATCTCTTTGGTCTCGTTGCCTTCTTCATCAAAATGCGTTTCAGTCACACGAACTTTGATTTTGGCGTTCACATGTAAATCGTTTGAGCCAATCGCACGCAATGCTTCATTGACCGTGGCAAAAATCATGCCTTCGCCTTTGGCATTTACTGATGAACGGCTAATATAATACAAACCAAGTACCACATCCTGTGACGGTACGATGATTGGATCACCGTTCGCAGGCGACAAGATATTGTTGGTCGACATCATCAAAGCACGTGACTCAAGCTGAGCTTCTAGCGTCAATGGCACGTGAACTGCCATTTGGTCACCATCGAAATCGGCGTTGAATGCGGTACAAACGAGTGGATGCAGCTGGATGGCTTTACCTTCGATTAGTACTGGCTCGAACGCTTGTAGACCCAAACGGTGAAGCGTTGGTGCACGGTTCAAGAGCACTGGATGCTCACGGATAACCATGGCCAACATATCCCACACTTGCGGTTCTTCACGCTCAACCATCTTTTTAGCAGCTTTAATCGTCGTTGCCAAACCATGAGACAATAGTTTGTTATAAGTAAATGGCTTGAATAGCTCAAGTGCCATCTTCTTCGGTAGACCACACTGATGTAGACGTAGCGTAGGACCGACAACGATGACCGAACGGCCAGAATAATCGACACGCTTACCCAATAAGTTTTGACGGAAACGACCTTGCTTACCTTTGATCATATCTGCCAAAGATTTCAATGGACGCTTATTACTACCGGTAATCGCACGACCGCGACGACCATTATCGAGTAGCGCATCGACTGATTCTTGCAACATACGTTTTTCGTTACGCACGATGATATCAGGGGCGCTTAGCTCTAATAGACGCTTAAGACGGTTATTACGGTTGATGACGCGGCGATATAAATCGTTTAGATCTGATGTCGCAAAACGGCCGCCTTCTAGTGGTACTAGCGGGCGCAAGTCTGGTGGTAAGACTGGTAAGATATTCATTACCATCCACTCAGGCTTGTTATTAGAATCACGGAATGCTTCTAATAGCTTAAGACGCTTAGACATCTTTTTAAGCTTAGTTTCAGAACCTGTTTGCGGAATCGCTTCACGCAGCTCATCGATTTCTAAATCTAAATCGATGTCTTTTAATAGGTCTTGAACAGCTTCTGCACCCATTTTGGCTGTGAACTCATCACCAAACTCTTCAAGTGCTCTGTAATAATCTTCATCATCAAGCAATTGATACTTCTCTAGAGAAGTCAGACCAGGTTCTGTGACAATATAGCTTTCAAAATAAAGCACACGCTCAATGTCACGCAGCGTCATGTCTAACAATAGACCGATGCGGCTTGGTAATGATTTTAAGAACCAAATATGCGCCACAGGACTGGCTAGGTCGATATGACCCATGCGATCGCGACGAACTTTGGCGGTCGTGACTTCAACGCCACATTTTTCACAGATAACGCCTTGGAATTTACGGCGTTTGTACTTACCACATAGACATTCAAAGTCTTTTACTGGGCCAAAGATTTTGGCACAAAAAAGACCATCACGCTCAGGTTTAAATGTACGATAGTTAATGGTTTCAGGCTTTTTCACTTCACCATGCGACCATGACTTGATCACATCAGGTGAGGCCAACGTAATTTGGATGCTATCAAACTCTTGATTACCGTTGCCGGTAGGGCTTTGCATGATATCGAGTAAATCTTTCAAGTTGCTTCTCCGTTATCTTTATAATCATCTAATGGCGTGCTATTGACGCAAATAAGATGAATGAAGGCAATGAATAGGGTTGAGACAAATCACTAAAAGCAGCAGCTATGCGCGTACTGCTTCTAGATTGACCACTAAGAATAATAATTAACTAAAGCTATGTTAAAGGTAGCTTCAGTCAGCCGTGCTTAATGGGTTTGCTTTAACTCAATATTGATACCCAGTGATTTGATTTCTTTGGTCAAGACGTTAAACGATTCAGGCATACCTGGATCCATATATTGCTCACCATCGACGATGTTTTTGTACATACGGGTACGGCCTTCAACGTCATCCGACTTCACCGTTAGCATTTCTTGCAAGGTATAAGTCGCGCCATATGCTTCTAGTGCCCAAACTTCCATCTCACCGAAGCGCTGACCACCAAACTGTGCTTTACCACCGAGTGGCTGCTGCGTTACTAGTGAGTAAGAACCGGTAGAACGTGCATGCATTTTATCATCAACCAAATGGTTAAGTTTCAGCATATACATATAACCGACCGTTACTTGACGATCAAACTTCTGACCGGTACGACCATCATACAATGTCTGCTGACCGTTTCTAGCTAGACCAGCAAGCTCTAGCAAGTCTTTGACTTGATGCTCATGCGCACCATCAAATACTGCTGTGCCCATCGGTACACCGCCACGCAAGTTGTCTGCCAATGCCATGATATCGTCGTCAGACAAGCTATCAAGATCGACTTGCTCGCCGCCCACTTTGTTATAAATTTGGTCTAAGAATTCACGTAAGTCTTTCATCGCAGCTTGTGCTTTCAGCATGCCATCAATCTTCTCACCCAAACCTTTCGCCGCCATACCCAAATGCGTCTCTAGCACCTGACCGATGTTCATACGCGATGGAACACCAAGTGGGTTCAGTACAATGTCAACTGTGTTGCCATGCTCGTCATAAGGCATGTCTTCAACCGGCATAATGCGCGATACAACACCTTTGTTACCATGACGACCAGCCATCTTATCACCAGGCTGAATACGACGCTTAACCGCTAGATATACCTTAACAATTTTTTGTACGCCATGTTGCAAGTCGTCACCAGCGGTCAATTTGCGTTTTTTCTCAGCAAATTTAACATCGATATCTTTTTGCTTATCGACTAAGTAATCGGCAATCTGCGTGAGACGCTCAGAGATTTCTTCTTCAACCGGCTGGATATCAAGCAAGGTCTCAAGGCTCATGTCTTTCATATCAGCCAATGCCATAACCGTACCGGCTTTTAGACCCGAACCACCACTGACTTTTTGGCCATCTAATAGATTACCAATACGACCACGTGCTGCTTCTTCAAAGATACGTAGCTCTTCTTTTAAATCTTTACGATAGCTATCAAGCTGCGATTTTTCAATCGCTCTTGCGCGCGCATCTTTTTCGACGCCATCACGGGTAAAGACCTGTACGTCGATGACCGTACCTTTGCTTGATGTTGGAACACGCAATGAGGTGTCTTTCACATCAGCCGCTTTTTCACCAAAGATAGCCCGTAGTAATTTCTCTTCTGGCGTCAGTTGCGTCTCACCTTTTGGCGTGACTTTACCAACTAAAATATCACCAGCGTCCACTTCAGCACCGATATAAACGATACCAGCTTCATCAAGACTTGATAGCGCCGCTTCACCGACGTTTGGAATATCCGCAGTGATCTCTTCTGTGCCAAGCTTGGTATCACGTGCCACACACGTCAATTCTTGAATATGAATCGTGGTGAAACGATCTTCTTTTACCACTTTTTCAGATAACAAGATCGAATCTTCGAAGTTGTAACCATTCCACGGCATAAATGCGATGCGAATGTTCTGACCCAATGCAAGCTCACCAAGATCCGTAGAAGGACCATCAGCTAAGATATCACCTACAGCAATAGCATCACCTTGGTTGACGATGACGCGTTGGTTGATACACGTGTTTTGGTTTGAGCGCGTGTATTTAACGAGGTTATAGATATCAATACCGGCTTCGCCAGCGATCATCTCATCTTCATTCACACGAACAACGACACGTGAGGCATCAACGTCTTCGATCACACCGCCACGCTTAGCGATGACACAAACACCAGAATCACGCGCAACGTGACGCTCCATACCCGTACCTACTAACGGCTTATCAGCACGTAGCGTAGGAACAGCCTGACGCTGCATGTTCGAACCCATCAAGGCACGGTTAGCATCATCATGCTCTAGGAACGGAATCAAACCTGCTGCGACCGATACGACCTGACTTGGCGACACATCCATATGCGTCACTTTTTCTGGCGGCATGCGGACGAATTCACCGTAGCTACGCACACTGACCATTTCATCAGATAATGCGCCTTCTGCGGTTACTGGTGAATCAGCCTGTGCAATGACCGTACCTACTTCTTCAATCGCTGATAGATACTCAATAACGTCCGTTACTTTACCATCAACCACACGGCGATAAGGCGTTTCTAAGAAGCCAAAGCTGTTGGTCTTTGCAAAGGTCGCTAATGAGTTAATCAAACCAATGTTTGGACCTTCAGGAGTCTCAATCGGACATACACGGCCATAATGGGTATCATGTACGTCACGTACTTCAAAGCCTGCACGTTCACGGGTCAGACCACCGGGCCCTAATGCAGATACGCGACGTTTATGGGTCACTTCTGACAACGGGTTATTCTGATCCATAAACTGTGACAACTGACTTGAACCAAAGAATTCTTTTACCGCAGCCGCTACTGGCTTTGAGTTAATCAAATCTTGTGGCGACAAGTTATCAGATTCCGCCGAGCTTAAACGCTCTTTGACCGCACGCTCAACACGTACTAAACCAACACGGAATTGGTTTTCTGCCATTTCGCCTACTGAACGAATACGGCGGTTACCTAGATGGTCAATATCATCGACTTCGCCGCGACCATTACGAATTTCAATCAATTCTTTTAGGACGTTAACGATATCGGCATTGGTTAATACGCTACGTTCACGCTGAATATCAGCATCATCGGTATCTACAAAATCAAGACCAAGACGGCGGTTGAACTTCATACGACCGACATTAGATAAATCATAACGATCAGCGTTAAAGAACATACTATCAAATAGCTTCTCAGCGGTCTCAACCGTTGGTGGCTCACCTGGACGCATGACTTTATAGATCTCAATCAATGCTTCTTCACGGCTTGAGGTGCTATCTGCACGTAGCGTATCGGCAATATAACTGCCTTGATCGATATCATTGGTGAACAGAATGCTGAACTCTTTGATAGACTCACTGGCTTCAAACGCGCTTAATTTAACCAATAATTCATGGTCAATTAACGTATTGGCTTTGGCAATAACTTCATCGTTAACGACGATGTCTTCGGCCAAGATACGCTCATATAAGTACTCATCAGGGATAGAGATTTTAGTCATACCCGCTTCTTCAAGCTGACGGATACGGCGGGCGTTGATACGCTTGCCTTGCTCTACAATAACCTCACCTTCAGGTGATACGATGTCGAACTGTGCCATCTCACCACGTAAGCGGTCAGCAACCAGATCAATCTCAAACTGCTCTTCGCCCTTATAAACGGCTACTTTATCAAAGAACAAATCTAAGATTTCAGAGGTACTCAAACCCAATGCACGAAGAATAATAGACGCTAATAGCTTACGACGACGGTCAATACGAGCAAAGACTAGATCTTTGGCATCGAATTCAAAGTCAAGCCATGAACCACGGTAAGGGATAATACGGGCGTTATATAGCACTTTACCGCTTGAATGTGACTTACCTTTATCATGATCAAAGAAAACGCCAGGAGAGCGATGCAGCTGAGACACGATAACTCGCTCAGTACCATTAATAATAAAGGTACCATTTTGGGTCATCAAAGGCATCTCGCCCATATAGACGCTTTGCTCACGGATATCTTTGATTGCCGCTTTGCTGTCTTTGTCTTTGCTGTCTTTATCTTTGATAATCAGACGGATTTTGACACGCATAGGCGCTGCAAACGTTGAGCCACGCAGGATACACTCACGCTCGTCAAATTCAGGTGTACCTAAGTAATATTCAACGAATTGTAGCTCTGCGTTACCAGAGTGACTCTCAATTGGGAAAATAGAGGAATACGCAGCTTGCAAGCCACTATTCTCACGAGCTTTTGGTTTTTTATGCTCTTGCAAAAATTGCTCGTAGGAATCTACTTGAATAGACAGCAAATAGGGAATGTCCATCACAGTGGGCAATTCAGCAAAACTTTTGCGAATACGCTTTTTTTCAGTATAAGAATATGCCATCGAGAGTCCTTACAGTAAACGTGGAAACGAATTGAAAGCGTGGCCAGCTTGCATCAATACTATTTAATATTAATATTATGCAAACTTGACAACGTAAACGATAATATAAAACGGGTGTTAATACTTAGCTAGTGACTGTTTATCCATTAGTACAGGTGATACAGTGGTATGTGCTTCAGCAGTGCGTCACTATGACACTGTATTCAATCTTATAACTGCCTTTAATCTCACAAGTTGCTCTAATCTTATAATCGGTATCTAAGCCACTCTATATGATGCCTTAGAACGACAATTTCAATATCAGCCAATCTATATTCAATTGCCTAAAAGGCCAAATTTACCAATATTCTTGAGAAGAAATAACTTCTATTCGAGTCATGCTAAACCACTTGCTATCAAAATCAATATCGTCGCTAATATCTACCGTCTATGAGCCTACCTACTGACAGTAAAACCATGCTAAATGGACAACCTAAGATCAACAGCTTTTCAGGATTAATAATTGGGGTAGCTATAACTTTTAGAATCAGTATAAACTATAGTGTTAATGGGAAAGCATGCAGACACAAAAAAATGCCAAACATCTATGGACGTTTAGCTGATATTAACTGATTTCAAAAACTGGTATGTGTGCTTGCACTGTGTTTATTTGCATAGCTATCGTCTGTCCTTTTGATGGGTATCCACCGTGATGTTGCATACGACTGTTGGCAGACACAAAAGGTCAAGCTACGAATTATAATAAAAAAAAGCTGGCAATGCAAGGCATTACCAGCTTTTTTTGTACAACACTAAGATAAGCTCAGCTTATTTTAGTTCAACAGTTGCACCAGCTTCTTCAAGTTTCTTTTTCAACTCTTCAGCTTCAGCTTTAGATGCGCCTTCTTTGATTGGAGCTGGAGCGCTTTCAACCAAATCTTTCGCTTCTTTTAGGCCAAGACCAGTTGCTTCACGTACGGCTTTAATTACGCCAACTTTCTTCTCGCCAAAGCTAGCAAGAACTACGTCAAATTCGTCTTTTTCTTCAGCAGCAGCAGCAGCAGCAGGACCAGCAGCAGCAGGTGCAGCAGCAACAGCAGCTGTTACGCCGAATTTTTCTTCCATGTCGCTGATTAATTCAACGATATCCATTACTGACATTTCAGCGATTGCATTTAACACGTCATCTTTAGATAGTGCCATGAGAACTCTCCGTTATCTGATAAAAATTAATTGATTCTAATATCGCTTTGATTGATTGCCGAATGTGGCAATAAAATTCAACCAAAATTAGCGATGTTAAAGTTACGTTAAAACAAGCAATTAAGCAGCTTCTTTTGCGTCTTTGATTGCCGCTACAGTGCGAACGAACTTGCCAGGAACAGCGTTCATAGTCTGGACAAGCTTGGTCACTGGTGCATTCATAGTAGCCATCAAGATAGAGATTGCTTCGTCGCGAGTTGGTAGCTTCGATACGCGCTCTAGCTCTTCTGGACCATAAACTTCACCACCGACTGATACTAATTTGGTCTCTAAAGCTTTGTTATCTTTGCTAAAGTCGAAAACGACTCGTGCTGCAGATCCCAAATCTTCCATAGAGAAAGCCAAAAGTAGTGGACCAGTCATACGGTCTGACATGCTCTCAAACTTAGTGCCTTCAAAAGCGCGTTTTGCAAGGGTATTTTTTACCACTTTCAAAACAACACCTTTATCACGAGCTTGTTCGCGAAGCTGAGTGAGCTTAGCAACGCCAATTCCGTGATACTCGGCAGCTACTGCTGAGTAAGCATTAGCAGCAACTTCAGACACTTCAGCCACAACTTGTTGTTTTTGCTCTAGCGTTAATGCCATAAGTTGACTCCTTTAATCTTATCAATCTAATTCATACTAAGATTGACTTGATACGACACGTTATTTATAAATTCTATAAAGAATTCACTCATAACGACTGATTACGGCACCGTTATCAGAATGACATCAAGTGATAGGTTGCCCTATCGGCTCTTATCAACAACTGGGTGGGTCACCGTCTGCGTAGGACAACTGAGATTTTCATCTGTCGTCGATTAACAAAAGCAGCTCGTTGCTATTATTAATAATCCGAAGATTAAAACTAATAACGCGAAACCGCTTTCTACCTACGGTCTTAGACAGCATAGCGTTTGCTACGCTGACCTAATTCTTTAAAATAGTGTGTTCATGCTTCAAAACTGTTGAATCATGAGTAATTCTTTATGCAGTAAAATTATTTAGCAACACGATATGGAACAGGATCAATCGTGATACCTGGGCCCATGGTGCTAGACAAGGTGATTTTCTTAATGAAAGTACCTTTAGACGTAGCAGGCTTAGCGCGTTTTAGATCAGATAGCAATGCTTGAGCGTTTTCTATAACTTGCTCAGCAGTAAAGCCAACTTGACCGATAGTGGTATGGATAATACCCGCTTTATCAACACGATACTGTGCTTGACCCGCTTTCGCATTAGCCACAGCTTCAGCAACGTTAGGCGTTACCGTACCAACTTTTGGGTTAGGCATTAGACCACGTGGGCCTAGGATAGTACCTAACTGACCGACGACACGCATCGCATCAGGAGCCGCGATGACCACGTCAAAGTCCATGTTACCGGCTTTGATTTGATCCGCTAAATCATCCATACCAACGATGTCAGCACCCGCTTCTTTAGCGGCTTCAGCAGCAGCACCTTGAGCAAATACCGCAACGCGTTTGGTTTTACCAGTACCAGCAGGTAGGTTGGTAGCGCCACGAACGACTTGGTCAGATTTACGTGGGTCAACGCCCAAGTTTACTGCGATGTCGATAGACTCTTTGAATTTAAGAGCTGGCAAATCGTTTAGGATTTGAACCGCTTCTTCAAGAGTGTATAACTTTTCGTTTTCTACACGCTCAGCAATTAATTTTTGACGCTTAGTAAGTTTACTCATTTACACACCCTCCACGGTAATACCCATTGAACGTGCAGTACCAGCGATGGTACGAACAGCAGCATCAAGATCAGCAGCCGTTAAATCTGCGTCTTTAGTCTTAACGATGTCTTCTAACTGAGCACGGTCCACTTTACCGACTTTAGCGGTGTTTGGTGTACCAGAACCTTTAGCGATACCAGCAGCCTTACGTAGTAAGTATGCCGCTGGTGGTGACTTCATGATGAAGGTAAAAGACTTATCGCTGTACACAGTGATCTCAGTAGGAATCGGTAGACCCGGCTCTTGATTTGAGGTCGCAGCGTTAAATTCTTTACAGAACGCCATGATGTTCACGCCTTTTTGACCCAATGCTGGACCAATCGGTGGTGAAGGGTTTGCTTTGCCTGCAGGCACTTGCAGTTTGATGTAACCATCAATCTTCTTAGCCATGAGATACTCTCCTTTATGGGTAATAGCGCCAAATCAATACGGTATAACCCTTATTGACTAACAGCTCCCCGGTTGATAAATTTTTTGCAGGTTTAGTCTAATTTTTCAACTTTACTAAACTCAAGCTCAACCTGAGTCGGTCGATTAAATACGTTTACTGTTAAATGCAATTTAGACTTCTCATAATCCACCTTTTCAACCAACCCTTTAAAGTCAGTAAATGGACCATCGATAACCAACAACTCTTCGCCCGGCTCAAATAGCGTCTTAGGACGTGGGTCAGTTTCAGTCTGATTCAAACGGTTTAGAATGCGATCGGCTTCTACTTGCGTAATAGGCGCTGGCGTCTCAGGTGTACCACCAATGAAACCCATAATACGTGGACAGTCTTTTACGATGTGCCAAGTATTGTCGTTCATCTCCATTTGGATCAATACATATCCTGGAAAAAACTTACGCTCGCTCTTACGCTTTTTGCCGTCTTTCATTTCGACGACTTCTTCCGTAGGCACCAATACATCACCGAATGACTCAGCAAAGTCACTACGATTGATACGATCAGTTAATGAACGTTGTACTTGTTTTTCATATCCTGAAAACGCTTGGACAATATACCAACGCATATCACGCTCCTGATCATTGTAAGTAAGTCGTTATAAATAAAATTTGAGTTAAACAAGCAAGATACTCGCTATTCGTAATGCACGATATGCGCCAAATCCTAGACTATTTAACCAATAAATATCCCAACGAACCAATTAAAGAAGTTATCTAGCAACCAAACAAAAAACCCAACAATCGCAATCATGACAATGGTTTGCCATGTGTATTGAAAGGTTTCGTCTTTGCCCGGCCACGTCACTCGGCGTAGCTCAACGGCGGCGTCTTTTAATAATATTTTAAAAGCGCGGCCTTGATGCGTTAATGCCAAGCATACTAATGCCAATACGATAAGGGCGACAATAAGACCGATACGTACCCAGACATCATTGGCAGGCTGCCAATAGCCAGGTAAATATTGGTTAACTAACGTCGCGCCAATTAATACTACTGCGGCAAGTAGCCACAAAACCACATCTTTTGCTGAGCCAGTCTTGGCCACTTCAACAGCAGTTGTTTGATTACCTGCTGAGATGTGCTGACCTTTAGACAGCATTCCACCAGTACCCGCCTTGGCATCAGATAACTTAGTCTCGAGGTTATCTTGATTATTGCTCATAAAGAACTCGCTTCGGAGATGGTGGGAGACAACAAAGATGTGATAAGAAGATGGCAGGCGATGTAGGACTCGAACCTACAACCCTCGGTTTTGGAGACCGATGCTCTACCAATTGAGCCAATCGCCTATGGGTGTTAAGGCTGATAATTATACCTATCTTTAATCATAATGCAAGTTTTATGGGGTTTTTATTTGTTTAGGGGTGAAAACTCTTAAAGTAATGATGTATTTTACTTGCTAAGATTAGCTTTGTTACAAAATTTGGCGTAGGGTGCGTTCCACGCACCGATAATTGGTCACAATCTTGTTAATAGTGCGTACAGCAATTGCTCAGGGTACTTTAGTTTATTCAATCTTGTGCATAGTAAACACGACTTGCCACCTGATTTTGAATCATGAATTTGGTGGGTTACGCTTTGGCTAACCCACCCTACGCTTGCTTCCAAATTTGCCACCATTTTTTATTTATAAAATCATCTTTTCTAAATTTAAAAAATGCTGAATCAATTACATGGTCATCTACCGTATAGGTATCGAATCCAAGTTTATCATTCATTAATTCATGTAAAATTATTTGTGGTAGTGAATCTTCAGTATAAAATTCAGTCTCATTATCAGGGTCAAAATAAACCTTTTCACTCTCATAATCTTCATCATCTATATAGTCTGTACGTGCGTTTTTCCACCTTAACTCAATTTCATCAAGTTCACCTTTATCAACAGTAGTTTCATAAGTGATACTACGAAATCTTCTGATAATTTGTTTATTGAGCATAATCGCATAACTATAAGTACCTCCACTGTCGTACTCTTCAAAAATAAAAGCAAATTCAGGAGTAAAAAATTTCTGAATTATTTCCATATTAACCGATTCTTTATTCTGTAAAATTTCATCGACAAGCTTGGCATTAGATATTATTAAATATTTATCAGTCTTAGCGACGAAAAAACAGTCCTCATCTCTACAGTCACAATCTTCTTCAATGAAGATGAACTCTTTATCGAATAAATTAATCAAGATCGATATAAAATCTAAGTCTTTTGTGTCTGTTTGAATCACAATGCCATTGGCTGATGTACCCATAATTTTTCCATTATTTTTTGACAATACATTCTTAGACTGTATTAAAGCTCGTAGGTTGAGTCAAGCTTACGACACTCAACACGATAAAGTAATATTAACTTTTCATTCACGATTATCATGTTGGGTCTCGTCCCTCGACACCAACCTACCTTTATAGTAACCCACAAAAAAGCCGCCCTCAATAAAGAGAGCGGCTTTTCAGGTTTAGTAACCGTTTAAACGATACAAGATTAAGTTAAAACATAAACCCTACTAGTATAGATCAACCAGTCACTAAATCTTAGTTCAATACGTTAGCAACAACACCAGCGCCTACCGTACGGCCGCCTTCACGAATAGCGAAGCGAAGACCTTTGTCCATAGCGATTGGGTGGATAAGCTCTACGCCCATCTCAACGTTATCACCAGGCATAACCATTTCAGTACCGTCTTGTAATTGGATTGCGCCAGTTACGTCAGTAGTACGGAAGTAGAACTGTGGACGATAGCCGTTTAGGAATGGTGTGTGACGACCACCCTCTTCTTTGCTCAACACATATACTTCAGCGTCAAACTTGGTGTGAGGAGTGATTGAACCTGGCTTAGCGAGTACTTGGCCACGTTGGACGTCTTCACGCTTAGTACCACGTAGTAGTACGCCACAGTTTTCGCCTGCACGACCTTCGTCAAGCAGTTTACGGAACATCTCTACACCCGTACAGGTGGTTTTTTGAGTGTCACGGATACCAACGATTTCAATTTCGTCACCAACTTTAACGATACCAGATTCAACACGACCGGTCACAACGGTACCACGACCTGAGATTGAGAAGACGTCTTCGATTGGCATTAGGAATGCTTTGTCGATGTCACGCTCTGGCTCTGGGATGTAGGTGTCTAGTACGTTTAGTAGTTCTACGACGGCTGGTTGGCCGTATTTTTCTTGTGAGCCTTTTAGGGCTTCAGTAGCAGAACCATGGATGATTGGGGTGTCATCACCTGGGAAGTCATAGTCGCTTAGTAATTCACGAACTTCCATTTCTACGAGTTCAAGCAGTTCTTCGTCGTCAACAACGTCGCACTTGTTCATGAATACGACGATGTATGGTACGCCAACCTGACGTGATAGCAGGATGTGCTCACGGGTTTGTGGCATTGGGCCATCGGTCGCTGATACGACTAGGATTGCACCGTCCATTTGGGCTGCACCGGTGATCATGTTTTTAACATAATCGGCGTGACCTGGGCAATCGACGTGGGCGTAGTGACGTGATGGGGTGTCATATTCTACGTGTGAGGTGTTGATGGTGATGCCACGTGCTTTTTCTTCTGGGGCTGAGTCAATAGACGCGTAGTCTTTGGCTTCGCCACCTGAGGTGATTGCTGCTACGGTTGCGATAGCGGCGGTTAGTGTGGTTTTACCGTGGTCAACGTGTCCGATGGTACCGACGTTGACGTGTGGCTTGCTGCGTTCAAACTTGGCCTTTGCCATGGGTATTTCCTCTTTTTTTGG